>PMOP01000094.1:1369-6280 GCA_003161495.1 Acidobacteriota bacterium
CCAATCGCATCGGGCCATTCGGTGTCGACCAGATTCCGGAAATACATGGAAAGCAACTGGTAGCGATCCCACTCGCTCGGTTCCGCATAGGATCCTGTCGCGGCAAATTGGGCGATCTGAGAAAAAATCCAGGGATTATTTGACGCGGCACGGCCGATCATTACGGCGTCGCATCCGGTTTCGCGGAGCATGCGCATGGCATCCTCGGGCGTGTTGATGTCGCCGTTGCCGATCACGGGCATGCGCACGGCCTGTTTCACGTCGCGAATCACGTTCCAGTCGGCGCGTCCCGTGTATCCCTGCGCGCGCGTACGCGGATGAACGGCGATGCCCTCGACGCCGATCTGCTCAGCGAGGCGCGCGACTTCCACGGCAACGATGCTGTTTTCGTCCCACCCGGCGCGAATCTTGATGGTCATGGGAATTCGCACGGCGGAACGCACCGCGCGCAGAACTTTTTCCAGGCCTTTCAGATCGCGCAGCAGTCCCGAGCCGCCGCACTTGACCACTTTTTTCGCGGGGCAACCGAGGTTGACGTCGACAATGTCAAAGCCCAGCTCTTCCACCATTGCGGCGGCGCGGCCCATCACCTCGGCATCGGCGCCGAACAGTTGGCCCGTGATCGGGTGCTCATCCGGCTCGAAGAAAAGATAGCGCGAGGTGCGGGCGGAATTGCGCGTGATGCATTCGGCGCTCGTGAATTCCGTCATGATGAGGCCGCAACCGCCGAGGCTGCGGATCATGCGGCGAAAAACCGTGTCGGTTACTCCGGCCATGGGCGCGAGCACCGTGCCCGGAGAAATAAATTTGTCGCGAATGGAAAAGGGCGCGGGGAACATTATCTTAGAGTAATCGCTCGTCAAGATTCTGAGTTTGTAATTCTGCAACAGGCGCGGCGGGAGCGTCAACCACGGCAGGAACGCGAGGAACAATCTCCCGCACAACGCTCCCCTGTGAACCCAGGGAAGCCGGGGAAGCCAGAGAAGCTATGGAAGAAAGATGCGCCGCGAGAGCCTCGGGCGAGCCATCAAAAAATCCTTCCACGATTTTTTCTACGGCTTTCAAGCGAGCTTCTTCAGCGCTCAGCCTGGCTTGATATCGAAATGCCCTGCCTACCTTCCTGCGAGTGACGATTCCCTTTTGTTCCAGCCGGTCCATGATGGTCATCACCGTTGTGTAAGCGCGCGGGCGGGAAACAGCCAGCGCGCGGTGAATGTCGCGCACGGTGCCTTCCCCCATGGGCCACAAAACGCTCAGACATTCGAGTTCGAGCGGGGCGAGATCAAGAATGGAATGGCGCGGGCCGGCGACTCGAGCTTTCCCGGAGTGTTCCACGTTGTTATTCATTTCCATCGGAAGGTTTCCCTCCACCGGACGCAGCCTGCGCCACGGAGTTTTTTTCCGCGGGCGCGCTCGGACCAGCAAGAAAACGATCGGAGCGCAGCAGGCGGCGTTCCAACGCGCCGCTGAACGCCGTCCAATTCCCTTCTCCCTGATCGGAATCGAGCGCTATACGGATCGCGCCCATCTTGGAATCGAGATCATCCAGATAATGCAGCAGCAAAGCCTCGCGGAACATGGGAAGCTTCGGCGAACCGAATTCGTATTTCCCGTGATGCGAAACAAGCATGTGCTGCACCATCGTTTTCAACGCGGGCGGAAAACCCTCGATGGCGTCGATTTTTTTCGTGACCAGTTCGTATTCGATCAGGATGTGGCCGAGAAGCTGACCTTCGTCGGTGTAACCGAGCGAGCGTTCGTAGCTGAGTTCCTTTAATTTTCCGACATCGTGAAGAACGGCGCCTGACAAGAGCAAGTCGGCATCCGCTTCGGGATAATGGCTGAGAACCACACGGCAAAGATTGCACAAGCTGAGCACGTGTTCGAGCAGGCCGCCATAGTAGGCGTGATGCATGACTTTCGCGGCAGGAGCGCGTTTGAGGCGCGGGACAATTTCCGGGTCTTGCACAACACTTTCGAGAAGCTGGCGGAGCCAGGGATTGCCCACAGATGCGACGATGGCGAGAAGCTTGGCATACATCTCGTCGACATTTTCCTTGGTGTGCGCGAAAAAATCCGCGGGGTCCACTTCGCTTTCTTCGGCGCGGCGAATTTTCTCGATGGCGAGCTGGAGTTTATTGCGATAGTTTTCGACGCGCGCCTGGACTTTCACAAAATCGTCGCGTTCAAACGAGGAGGCCATGCGGTCAAATCCGTCCCACATGCGAGCCTCGACGCGCCCCGTGGCGTCGCCCAGTTCAAGGCGCAGGTAGGATTTGCCGTCGCGCGTGGCGCGAATTTCCTTTACACAGACAAGAAAGTGGGTGGTAACGGACTGGCCGTCCTGGAGGCTCGAGACGAAGCTTTGTTTCATGTGCCGGATTTCTTTTTAGGAAGAATGCCCCATTTTTTGCCGGCCTTGTTTTTGGAATCGTCCTTGTCGGTCGCGGCGGCGACTTCCTCGATCGGTTCGGCTTTCACGGCGGCCGTGTCGGTAAAGCCCGGCTTGATCTGGACGTAGCTGTCTTCCCGCAGCGTCGTCAGATAAACGCGCAAGCCGGGCTCCATTTTTTGTTCGTAGAGTTTATTGCTGATTTCGGGTTCGACTTTGTCCAGGGGCTGTTCGCCCGCTTCGTAACGCTCGCGGACCTGCAGGATTTCAAATCCTGTTTTCGTTTCCATGACGTCGGTCATCTGGCTGCGATTGAGGGCAAAAACTTTTTCCGCGATCTTGGCGTCGAGCTGCGTGCGCTGGAAGACGCCGAGTTCGCCCTCTTGCGGCGCGGTGGGGCTGTCCGAATAGCGCTTGGCCAATGCTCCAAAATCGTCGCCGTTATTCAAAACGCGGTCGCGCAAATTCTCGGCCTTTTTGCGCAGCGCGGGAATATCGGCGTCGGGCTTGCCTTCCGTGGACACGAAAATTTCGCGAAGAACAACGGTTTCCGGGCGGACAAAATCGTTTTTGTGGTCGTTGTAATACTTGACGATGTCTTCGTGGCTGATGATGATCTTGGAGCCGACTTCCTTGCGAATCAGTTCCTGTGTCAAGAGCTGATCGCGCAACTGGCTTTTGAAGTCCTCGAAATCCTGCCCGCTTTTGGTGACTTCCGCCTCCAGGGCCTCCATGCTGGGCAGTTTGTTCTGCGTGCGGATGGCGTCCAGGCGCTTGATGACGTCGGTATCGACGTTGATGCCGTCGTCCTTGGCGCGCTGCGTCAGCAAGGATTGATCGATCAAATCGCGAAGGAGATCTTTGTCCTTGTCCGCAACCGCGGCGTTAAATTGCTCCGGGTTGCAATTCGGACAAGCGTCGCGCACTTCGCCCTGGAGAGCGGCGCGCGCTTTTTCCAGATCCTCCCGGGTGATAATTTCGTTGTTCACGCGGGCGACAATTTCCTCGACGACTACGCTCTTGGTTTGGGCGAGCGCGGAAACGCCGAGGCCCGCGAAAAGAAGGGGGAAAATGAGCCACTTGCATGGTTTCATAGGGATCACTCGCCTCCAGTTTATCGCTTCGTTTCCAGGGGAAGCAACACGTTTCTGACGCTATCCGCGACGCGTCCCCGGCGGTCCAGACGAATCCAGAGCGTGCCGCTCGGGTCCAGCCGTAAGCCTTCTTTCTGCGAGCGGATGAATTTCACGAGATTTTCCGGAGAAAGCGGCGTCTCGGGATGAAATTTGACGGCCACTTCGTTGGCGCGCCGCTCGATCGAGGAGATCAGCAATCCCTCGGCAAGGCCCTTCAGCAGCGCGTAGTCGAGCAGATTGCCAACGGCGGCAGGGGCCGCGCCGAAGCGGTCGGTGAGTTCGTTGTTCACTTCTTCCCTGTCGGCTTCACTGGTGATTCCGGCAATGCGCTTGTACGTCCGCAGGCGAAGATTTTCGTTCGGGATGTATTCTTCGGGGATGCGGATGTCGAGGCCCAGATTGATCGTAGCGCGCATTTCGGGTTTGACTTCTTCGCCCTTCAAAGTCGACACGGCGCGCTCGAGCATTTGCACGTACATATCGAAACCAATCGCGTTGATATGCCCGTGCTGCTGGCCGCCGAGCAAGTTTCCCGCGCCGCGAAGTTCCAGATCGAGCGCGGCGACGCGGAATCCCGCGCCGAGGGCGCTGAATTCCTTGAGGGCGGCGAGGCGCCGGGTCGCGAGCGGCGTAAGCGAAACATCCTCGGGGACGAGCAAGTAGGCGTAGGCGCGCTGGTTCGAGCGGCCCACGCGCCCACGCAGCTGGTAGAGTTCGGAAAGGCCGAAACGGTCGGCGCGATTGATGAGAATTGTGTTGGCGCTGGGGATGTCCAGGCCATTTTCAACGATCGTCGTGCACACCAGGACATCCGCCTCGCCGCGCACGAATTTGAACATCACGGACTCGAGTTCCTTCTCATTCAACTGGCCGTGCCCGACCACCACGCGCGCCTTCGGAACGAGTTTGCTCACCAGGTCCGCAATTGCATAGATCGATTCCACGCGATTATGGACCAGAAAAACTTGCCCGTGCCGGGACATTTCCTCGTCAATNNGTTTCGATGACGCTCATGTCGCGCAATCCGACGAGCGACATATTAAGAGTGCGCGGAATAGGGGTTGCCGAAAGAGTCAGGACATCGACGTTGAGCTTCAGTTCCTTGAGGCGTTCCTTGTGCGCGACGCCGAAGCGCTGCTCCTCGTCCACAATCAACAAGCCGAGGTCGTGAAACTTCACGTCCTTGGAAAGCAGCCGGTGCGTGCCGATGACGATGTCGATCTGCGCATTTTCCACGCCGGCCAGCACCGTTTTCTGCTCGCGCGGGGTGCGAAACCTGCTGAGCAGATCGACCTTCACCGGAAAAGCGGCGAAGCGGCGGCGGAAAGTTTCAAAGTGCTGGAATGCAAGAATCGTGGTGGGGGCCAGCACGGCCACTTGTTT
>PMOP01000339.1:0-2818 GCA_003161495.1 Acidobacteriota bacterium
GATGCGGAAGGCCGGCGCATCCTGGGAAAAATTGAGGAGTGCGCCCAAAAGATGGGCTGTCTTGTGGATGACTTGCTGAATCTTTCAAAAATCGGGCGGCAGGAACTCTCCATACAGGACACATCGCTGGATTCGCTGGTAAAGCAGGTGATTGAGGATTTTGCGCCGGAGTGCGCAGGCCGGAAGGTGGAGTGGCGGATCGGAGACTTGTCCAGCGCGGCGTGCGACCCCGGGCTGATGAAGCAGGTATTCGTGAACCTGGTCTCCAATGCCCTGAAATATTCGGGGAAACGTGAACATGCGGTGATTCAAGTGGGCCAAATAAGGCGGAAAAACGAACGCATCCTGTTTGTCCGCGACAACGGCGTAGGTTTCGATATGCAGTACGTAGGGAAACTGTTTGGAGTCTTTCAGCGGTTGCACAAATCTCGCGATTTTGAGGGCACCGGCGTGGGCCTGGCCATTGTCCAGCGGATCATTCGGAAACATGGTGGCCGGATTTGGGCCGAAGCGGAACTCGATCGGGGCGCGACGTTTTTCTTCACCATCGGACCGCCTGAGAATCGTGCAAGCAAACAAATGGAGCTTTCGATCGTCCGGGAGGAATTACATGCCGCACGAAGTTGAGATACTGCTGGTCGAGGATAGTCCTGAGGATGCCGAGCTGACGATTCGCGCATTGCGCCGCAGCAAAATCGTCAATGACATACAAGTCGCCGAGGACGGGGCCGAAGCTCTGGACTTCCTCTTTTGCCGTGGCTCTCACGAGGACCGCACATTTTCCAATCCTCCGAAACTCGTGCTGCTGGATTTGAAACTTCCGAAAGTTAACGGCATCGAAGTGCTGCGAGCCTTGCGGGCCGATGAACGAACGAAGGCAATTCCCGTTGTGGTCCTCACTTCCTCCAAAGAAGAAAGAGACCTGATCGACGCTTACAAATTAGGAGTCAACGCTTATGCACAGAAGCCCGTTGATTTCGTGCAATTCAGCGAGACCGTCCGGCAAATCGGAATGTTCTGGATGCTGATCAACGAAGCGCCTCCGCCGCGAACCTTTACTGAGGCCGAAGTAGCGAAACGGTAAGCTAAGCTTTGCCGCCAGGCTGGTTGCGAATCAAAGCCGTCGGAAACTCACCGCGTATCATTCAAACGCTACATTTTTTCCGGGGATTCGATTCCTAAAAGTTCCAGCGCGGCGACGAGCTGGACTTCGACGAGACGGCTCAGTTGCAGCAGGAATATTTTCTTGGCCGCATCGTTTTCCGTGAGGATGTGATGGTGATGATAGAAAAGATTGAAAGCCTGCGCGAGTTGAAACGCGTACTTGGCGACGAAGGCGGGCTCTTGCGCGCCAACGGCCGCGTCGATTTGCGTGTCGAGCGATCCCGCTAAGAGCGTCATTTCCCAGAAAGCGTTTCCGTCCGAGCCGGGGAATAATTGTGCGGCCGCGCTCGTGTCCACTTTTTCCAGCGAGGCCATGTCGAAGCCGGGTTGCTGGTCGCGCAGCTTGCGGAAAATGTTTCGCGCGCGCACGACGGCGTACTGGCAGTAGGGGCCGGTTTCACCTTCGAAACTAAGGGCATCCTTGAAATCAAACGCGATGATAGCTGTGCGCGTGAATTTTAGTAGGAAATATCGTAGCGCGCCGATGGCGATGGCGTGCGCGATGGCTGCGCGCTCCATGTCAGGCGTGTCCGGGTGGCGTTCATCGACCTCGGCGCGGGCGGCGGTTTCCAGACGGTCAAGTAAATCGTCAGCTTTCACGCCGAGGCCTTTGCGGCCGCTGACTTCGACGTAGGGCTTTTTCGAGTCTTCCTCGCTGAGCGTGTAGCCGAGTTCGGCGGCGCAGCGCGGCGTGAGCGCCACAATTTCGTAGGAGAAGTGAACCGAGCGGTCGGCCTGTTCTTCGTAGCCGAGCGCGCGCAGTCCGGCGTTGACTACATTTTGCAGATACGCCTGGCGCGCGTCGATCACGTTGTACACGATTGCGGCGCGGCCAAACATGGGCGCCGAGGAATTTCCTCCGACGGCAGTGCTGATCCACAACAGATGGCCGGCGGGGTAGGTATAAAACAGCTCGTATAGAAAATCGCGCCCGAGCAATCCGAATTTCCAGAGTTGGTAGGCGATGTCTTTTCCCACGTAAGTGACCGTTCCATTGGAGCGCACGATTATTTTTGCGTCGTCGTCTTCGTTCGCCTCTTCGGCGCTGGTGGCGCTGGGGCCGGTCGCCTCGGCGGCGTTCCCGCTGTCATTCGTGCGCATTACCCAGCATCCGGCATTTTTTCCGGAGGGGGCAAGATGGATCGCGTTGCGCTCTTTCAGCAAATCGAAGGCGGCATCCCAGAATTTCAAATGCAAAATTTCGCTTTCGCGCGGCAAGAGGTCGTACCCGATGCCCAGCCGCTCCATCGTGTGCAGGTGGCAGCGAACGATGGCGGGCGAGACGATGTTCGCCATTTCCGCGGGTTCGCCCGCGCCTTCTTCGATCGATTTCAGCATTTCGCCGCGCAAGGCGAGGCGTGTTTTGTCTTCCTCGAAAAAGTGCGTGACGCTCGCGTACAAATCCCAGCAGTAATAATCGAATTTCGGCTGCGCGGCCAGCGCGCGAACTTCCGCCGGCGTTTTTTTGGCGATGTGCAGGAATCCGATGATTACGTCGGCAACCTGCACGCCGGTGTTGTCGATATAATTTTGCACTTCCACACGCTGCCCGGCGCGGCGAAGCAGGCGTACAAACGTGTCGCCCAGCACGGCGTTGCGCAGGTGGCCGATATGCGCCGCTTTATTCGGATTGATGTTGGTGTGTTCCACGATG
>PMOP01000339.1:2831-3660 GCA_003161495.1 Acidobacteriota bacterium
ACCCCTTCGATGGGCGGCAGCTGAACGGCAATTTCCTGCGCGATCTGCCGCGGCGCGCGTTTCAGGCGCTTGGCGAGCTCGAAGCAGACGGGCGTGGCGGCTTCGCCCATCTCGATGCGTGGGGGTTTCTCCGTGACGATGGTCACGTCCAGCTGGTAGTGCTTGCGGATATGTGCCGCGAGGGCGGCGCGAACGCGGGCTACGAGAACGTGTACCAAGTGGCTCCCATCTGCGAAGTGGAACAGTGATTATAGGGAACACGCAGCGAAAGTTGAAGGCGGAATGTGGCGCGGGCTTCAGCCTGCGGGGTTTAATCTTTGCAAGCACCAAAACCCGCAGGCCGAAGCCCGCGCCACTTAATTCAATTCCCGGAATGTTTTCCGGTGTAGGTCACGCGCCACACGCTGTTGGACGCGTCGTCCGTGAAAACGAGCGCGCCATCGCCGGCCACCGTCACTCCTACCGGACGTCCCCAGACGTTGGCGTCGTTGACCACGAACCCCGTGACGAAATCCTCATACTCGCCCGTGGCTTTACCCTTCGGAATAAAAACACGCACGACTTTGTAGCCTGTGCGGTGAGCGCGATTCCAGGAACCGTGCGAAGTTACGAACAGATCGCCGCGATATTCGGCGGGGAATTGATTTCCTTCGTAGAACGTCAACGTCAAGGGAGCGGAATGCGATTGCAGCAAAACGTCCGGAACGATGACTTTTTCTTTCAGCTCAGGATGTTTTCCCGCAAAACGCGGATCCTGATTTGGCCCCGTGTAGTACCACGGCCAGCCATAGAATCCGCCCTCTTGAATGTGCGAAACGTAGTCGGGCAC
>PMOP01000421.1 GCA_003161495.1 Acidobacteriota bacterium
TACACACTCAAATTTACGTCACCTCCCTTGATCGAAGAATCGTCTCGCCGGATGAGATGTGATATTGTTGCGGCCTCCATGGAGCTGAGCCTACAAAATCAAAAGATACACGACATCGTTGTTATTCGGTGCCAAGGCCGCATTGTTGTGGGCGCCGAAATCAGCTTGCTTCAGAATGAACCAGAAAAACTGACGAAGCTGACCAAGAAAGTGGTTCTACAGCTGGAAGAAGTCAGTTTCATCGACAGTGTGGGGCTGGGAGCCCTGGTTCGTCAGTTCGGCATGCTGCGGGCCCATGGCGGAGATCTCAAGCTCTGCCAGGTGTCACCATTCCTTCTGCAAGTTCTCCAAGTCACGAACTTGCTTCGCGTATTTCCAATCTACGCTTTGGAAGCAGAGGCGATGCAAGCGTTCTCTAAAGGGCCTCAATTTCACGAGGAGACATTCGGAACTTCGAAAACCAGAATCGTCTGCATCGATCCCTCCCACGATTTGCTGGCGTACCTGAGCGCCTTGCTCAAACGTTCCGGCTACGAAGTCGTCACTACGCGAAACCCGTCCGATGCCCTGCTGCTTGTGAGGGTAACGAAACCACAAGTCCTGATTTGTGGCTCGGGGATGCGGACAAACGAGTCGGCGATGAAAGCATTTACCGAGATCAAACCAAAAGTGCAACTTCTGTTTCTTCCTGCCGATTTTTCTACAGGGGAAGCAGGCCAAGCCGGAATTGACTTGGTCAATCAAGTCCGGTTACTCCTGCCGAGTCAGCAATAGTTAATCAGTGTTAAGAGGCGTTTAAGAATTTGCAGGTTTGTAACTACCTGACAGGGTTATACTCTCCCGACTCCAACTTGACGGGAGCCCATGGCAATCCTCCCCGGCAGACGCTTAGGGCCCTATGAAATTCTCGCCGCCATCGGTGCGGGCGGAATGGGCGAGGTTTATAAAGCCCGTGACACACGCCTCGACAGAATTGTCGCCATCAAAGTTTTGCCGGCGCATCTTGCAGATCGTTCCGAGTTGCGTGAGCGGTTCGAGCGCGAAGCAAAAACTATCGCCAGCCTGAATCATCCGCACATCTGCACGCTATTCGACATCGGTCAGCAGGACGGAATAGATTTTCTGGTGATGGAGTATCTGGAAGGCGAGACTCTCGCCCTGCGTCTACAAAAAAGTCCGTTGCCGCTGGAGCAAGTGTTGCAGTTCGCCATCGAGATTGCGCATGCGCTGGACAAGGCACATCGCAAGGGCATCACCCATCGCGATTTAAAACCCGGCAACGTCATGCTCACAAAGTCGGGGACGAAGCTGCTGGATTTCGGTTTGGCGAAGTTGAAGCAGGGAGTCGCTCCAGCTATTCCGGATTCGCAGCTTCCGACAATGAAGAGCGCGATCACGGGCCAGGGAATGATCCTCGGCACGCTGCAATACATGGCGCCGGAACAAGTCGAAGCCAAGGAAGTGGATGCCCGCACGGACATTTTCGCGTTCGGCGCAGTGGTCTACGAAATGGCCACCGGTAGGAAAGCATTTGAGGGCAAGACTTCTGCCAGCGTGATGGCCAAAATTCTTGAAGTTGATCCGCCGTCGATGGCGTCGCTTCAGCCGATGACTCCGCCAGCTTTGGATCGCGTCGCTAAAACCTGCATGGCAAAGGAACCCGACGAGCGATGGCAATCCGCTGGCGATCTGTGCCGGGAATTAAAGTGGATTGAAGAGGGGGGTGCGCAAATCGCGTTGAGTTCGGCTGCCAAGGGCAAAGGCATCCGCGCCCTCGGTCCGTGGTTGCTGATTCTTAGTTTGGGCATCTTGCTTTTAGGTGGGGCGGTCACTGGCGTTGCTGTATGGAAATTTAAGCCCACGCCGCCACTGCCCGTCACTCGCACGGTCATAAATCTTCCCCCCGGCCAACAACTGGCAGGTCTGGAAAATGGTCCTGCGGTTGCCCTCTCTCCCGACGGCTTGGATCTGGCGTACGTCGCAAGGCAAGGCGGCACCCAGCAGATTTTTCTGCGGGCGATGGATGGCTTTGAGGCCAAGCCCATTCCCGGCACGGAAGATGCCGTCAATCCCTTTTTCTCTCCCGATAGTCAATGGCTGGGGTTTTTTGCGGACGGGAAGCTGAAGAAGGTCTCCGTGAGCGGAGGTGCGGTGATCAGCCTTACCGATTCTGGAAATATTTATGGGGCCAGTTGGGGCAGTCAGGGAGTCATCGCCTTCACCCCTTCAGGGAGTTCGTCATTGCAGCAGGTGTCCGACGCCGGGGGTGTCCGGCAACCGCTGACTCACGTTGAGAGCGACCTCAACCAACGCTGGCCAGACTGGTTGCCAGGCGGCAAAGCAGTGCTTTTTGGGGGAGGAGCCATTGGCGATCCTCGCGTAGCAGTCTACTCGATTGGAACGGGAGAGCGGCGAAACCTGATTCCCGGTGGAACGCAACCCCGCTACCTACCTTCGGGACACTTGGTTTACGCGCAAGATGGAAACTTGATGGCCGCGCCTTTCGATCTTCAGCGGCTTATGGTTACAGGCGCGGCGGTCCCCGTAGTGGAGGGCGTTGGCCACTCCCTAATCAGTGGACACGCCCAGTACAGCGTTTCCACCACCGGATCGTTGGTCTATGTGAATGGGGTAAGCCTATCCGGGCAAGGAAAGCTCGTGTGGGTCAGTCGCAACGGGGCAGAGCAAGCCTTGGCCGCCCCCCCGCGCGCTTACGTGTGGCCAAGGATTTCTCCAGATGGCAGGCGCATCGCCGCATCCATCGCAGAGCAAAATATACAAATCTGGCTGTACGACATTCCCAGAGATACCTTGACCCGTTTTACTTTTGAAGGGAATAGAAACAATAACCCGACTTGGACACCGGATGGCAAGCGAATAGCCTATCTATCTGACAAGAACATTTTCTGGCAACTGGCCGACGGTAGCGGCGGGCTGGAGCAACTGACGAGGAGCGAGTTCACCCAGGTTCCAATGTCCTGGTCTCCCGATGGTCAACTGCTGGCCTTCATTGAACTCAATCCCAATACTGGTCTGGACATCTCGATGCTGCGGCTGGGCGATCCTTCCGCAGGCTCAGGGCAAGTCCGCAAGGCGCAGCTGTTCCTTCGAACGCCATTCAACGAAAGCGTGCCACGGTTTTCCCCGGACGGGCGCTGGGTGGCCTATATTTCGAACGAATCGAGCCGCAATGAGATCTACGTGCAACCCTATCCGGGTCCCGGCGGGAAGTGGCAAATCTCGACCGATGGCGGGACGGAGCCGGTGTGGAATCCCAACGGGCGGGAATTGTTTTACCGCAGTGGCGACAAGATGTTGGCAGTGGACATAACCACGCAACCCGGTTTTGCTGCCGGCAAGCCACGGTTGCTTTTTCAGGGACCGTACTTGCCGTCTCCGGCAACGTCCTCCAACTATGACGTGTCTTTGGATGGCCAGCGGTTCCTGATGGTCAAGCCCAACGAGCAAGAACAAACGGCGCCGACGCAAATCAATGTTGTGCAGAACTGGTTTGAAGAGTTGAAGCAGAAAGTTCCCACGGGGAAAAAGTGATGGCATTCTCCGCTGGCGCAATACCAGCTTTTTACGAAATCAATGGCACGATTAGTGCCAGCGAATTGAAAACTCGTTCACAGGAACTAATATGAAAAACACGAGACGGGATTTCATCAAAGCTAGTGCTGCTATGGGCGCGACATTCGGGGTCGCAGGCGCGATGGGACTGGATGCAGCGCAATCCGAACATGCAATCGCTATGCCGACCGCTCGTGCGAAGGCGCTAATAGCGCTGTTCGACCTGAAGTACCCGATCTTTGAAGCGCCTCATGGCTTCGCAACCAGTCCGGACCTCGCCATCGCCGTCTCGAATGCCGGCGCAATGGGCGCCCTTGCAGGTCTCGGAAATACAGAACGGGCACGCAAGGCTGTTTCAAAAGTGAGGGCAGGGACAAAGCGACCATTTTTCGTCAACTATATTCTGAGAGTTGAGCCGACATCGCTCCAGGTGGCGCTGGATGCGGGAGCGCCAATTGTGCAGTTCTCCTGGGGCATGCCGACCAGGGAAATGGTTTCATCCATTCGCGCTGCAGGGGCGAAGTTTGGAGCGCAGGTCACCAGTGCGGAAAGTGCGCGCGCTGCTCTCGATCTCGGCGCCGATTATCTCGTCTGCCAAGGCACGGAAGCTGCCGGCCACGTGCAAGCAAATAGAGGATTGTATGAGGCGCTGCCAATGGTATTGAAGGAAGCCGGACAGACACCCGTGGTCGCTTCGGGCGGAATCGGTAACGGACAAGGAATCCGCAAAGCGCTTTTGGCGGGAGCGTCAGCGGCGATGCTCGGCACGCGTTTCGTTTCCACTATCGAGAGCAACGCGCATCCGATTTATAAACAAGCGCTCCTTGCGGCTCACGCCAAAGACACGGTGTTGACTGTGTGTTTTCAGGATGGCTGGCCCGGCGCCACACATCGCGGACTCCGGAATCGTACCTTCGTCATGTGGGATGCCGCCGGATGTCCTCCCGCAGGTAAGAGGCCCGGTGAAGGCGACGTGGTTGCCACCAGACCGGATGGCAGCAAGATTCTTCGGTATTGGTATGAAACCCCAGCTCAAGGGATGGAGGGAGCGGTGATGGAGTGTGCCCTATACGCTGGGCTCAGCGTCGAGGCCGTCAAGGATCTGCCGGCGGCGGGCGAGCTGGTGGACCGNNGCGCAAATCGGCGCGGGTGGTATGGGAGAAGTGTATCAAGCGCACGACACTAAGCTCGGGCGCGATGTAGCCATCAAGGTTCTTCCCGAAGCGTTCGCGCACGATGCCGAACGGCTGTCACGTTTCCAGCGCGAAGCGAAAATGCTCGCCGCGCTGAATCATCCGAACATTGCGACGATCTATGGCCTCGAACATTCTGACATCGTGCAGTATCTGGTCATGGAGTTGGTGCCCGGCGAAAATCTGGCGGAGCGCGTCAAACGAGAGGGTCCGGTTCCGGTTGAAGAAGCNNGCCAACGTGAAGGTCACTCCGGAAGGAAAAGTCAAAGTGTTGGATTTTGGTTTGGCGAAAGCGTTCTCGGGAGACACTTCAACGGAAGAAATGAGCAACTCTCCGACGCTGAGCATGGCGGCGACGATGCAAGGCGTGATTCTCGGCACCGCCGCTTACATGTCACCAGAGCAAGCCAAGGGCAAGCCTGTCACAAAGGCGACCGATATTTGGGCGTTTGGTTGCGTGCTGTACGAACTGCTTTCCGGGCGCGCGGCATTCGAGGGCGATGACATTACTGAAATTCTTGCAGCGGTGGTTAGAGCCGAACCGGACTGGAATCTGTTGCCAGTGAGCGCTCCACAGAGCATCCGCTTGTTGCTGCGGCGCTGCCTGCGGAAAGATCGGCGTCAGCGCTTTCAAGACGCGACCGACGTGAGGATAGAGATAGAGGATGCGCTGGCTGCTCCGCCTCGTGTAGACGCAAGCGCTGCCCCTTCTGCGGCTAGAAACTGGCGCGAACGAGTAGCGTGGCCTGTAGTTGCGGGCGCGCTGGCGCTAATCGCCATCGCCTTGGCCATTGGTTTCGTGCTGCGCGCGCCGAAGCGGCGCAGCCTCTGCCAGCGGTCCACCTGAACTCGGAGATCGGCGTGGACGCAAGCTTGAGCACCACTTTCGGGTCTTCCGCCGTCCTTTCCCCTGACGGGACGCGGCTGGCCCTTGTTGCCTCAGGTTCCGATCAGAAGCAGCGCCTGTACATCCGCTTGCTCGATCAGGTGCAGGCCACGGCGCTTTCTGGCACGGAGAATGCACGCGACCCATTCTTTTCGCCCGACGGCCAATGGCTGGGTTTCTTTGCTGACGGGAAGCTGAAGAAGATTTCCGCGCAAGGCGGCGCGGCGGTTACTCTCTCCGATGTTTCAGACGACCGTGGTGGAAGCTGGGGTGACGACGGCACGATTGTGTTTACGAAGGATAATTCGTCGGCTTTGTCCAAGGTTTCCTCAGCGGGAGGAACGCCCCAACCGCTTAACACGCTCGATGAAAAGGCGGGTGAAGTTACCGAGCGATGGCCGCAGGTGCTGCCGGGGAGCAAGGCAGTCCTTTTCACATCCAGCACGGTTCACACCAACTTCGAGGATTCGGAGATTGTTGCCTACTCGGTGGACACTGGGCAAAGGAAGACCGTGCAGCGCGGCGGTTTTTATCCTCGCTATCTGCCCAGCGGGCACTTGGTCTACCTCCATGAAGGGACGCTTTTCGCCGTTCCGTTCGATCTGAAGCGGATCGAAGTCGCTGGCCAGCCCGCTCCGATCTTGGAAGGCGTTGCTACCAACGTCGCCAATGCCGGGGCGCAATTCTCCTTTTCCGAGACAGGAAATCTCGCCTACGTTGCGGGGCGCTTGGGAGACCGGAGCCTTTCCATCTATTGGATGGACCGGGCGGGCAAGTTCACGCCCCTTCGGGATATTCCCGCCAACTACCGCAATCCGGCGTTCTCCCCTGACGGGAAGCGTTTGGCTCTAGAGATCAATGACGGTAAAAGAAACGACATCTGGGTCTATGAATGGGAGCGCGACACTCTCACACGCCTGACCTTCGCCAGCGAGTCAAACATTTTCCCCGTTTGGACGCCTGACGGCCGGAGGATTACCTATGCATCCCAGGAAAAAGGCGGGAATTATAACGTCTGGTGGATACGCTCCGATGGTGCCGGTAATGCAGAACGCCTCACGGAAAGCAAGAATGCACAATACCCGCGCTCATGGCGGTCGGATGGCAAGGTCCTGGCGTTCACTCAAGTTAACCCGGGGACAGGTTATGACATCATGACCCTTCCGATCGAAGGCGATGAGAAGTCAGGCTGGAAGGCAGGGGAGGCGAAGCCATTCTTGAACAGCGCTTTCCTCGAACAGTCGCCCGCCTTCTCGCCGGATGGCCGGTGGCTCGCCTATATGTCCAACGAATCTGGAAGCAACGAAGTGTACGTTCAACCTTTTCCCGGCCCAGGCGGCAAGTGGCAGATTTCCACGGGGGGCGGAGTTCTTCCCAGGTGGTCGCGTAATGGCAAGGAGCTTTTTTATCGGACACTCGATAACAGAATCATGGTTGCCAATTACTACGCTTCTGGCGACTCCTTCCATGCAGAGAAGCCGCAGCTCTGGTCGCCTAGCCGGTTTACTGGGGTGGCGGCCGGCAACTACAGTTTTGACGTACACCCCGATGGCAAACGATTCGCTGTGGTGAAGGATCCGAACACACTGCAGCCTGTCGCGGTGAACAAAGTAAACTTCATCTTCAATTTCTTCGACGAAGTCCGCNNATCGCATCCTCTCGCAGCTCGCGAACAGGAATTTAAACTAAGCAGTATATACACTACTATTACAGTATATTATGCAGCCTGTAGGCTGCATATCAAGCTACTTGCCCGTAACTCGAAGCTCTTTCCGCACCGAACGCTTTTGTACGAGTTCTTTGCGAGTCTCGGCCCAGAGATTGGCGTTGCCCACTCAAATTGGCCGGTTTAGAATCCACCCTAAAGCCATAAAGTTCCGGGGGAGGGCCCATGAAAAATTTCCTGCTTCGCGCACTGATCGTTAGTGTTATCTGCGGCGGATTGCTGGCGGCAGCGCCGGCGGGGCGAGCTGCCGCCGCCAATGAAGAAGAACAGGCAGCGCTGCAAGCCGACCATTCTTTGGTCTCCGCGCTGGGCAAGGCCGACAAATCCACAACCGGCAAATTTTTGGACTCGGATTTCGTTTGGACGGACGCGGACGGCAAATCGATGAAGAAAGCGGAAGTGCTGGGCGATTTTCCAGCATACGCGGCTGACAACCAGGGCGACGAAAATGTGCAGACGCATTTCTACGGACAGGTTGAAACAGTTTTGGGCGTGCACCATGACGCCCGCTTCTTGCGCATTTGGGTGAAGCGTCCGGCGGGCTGGCGGGAATTTGTGGAGCTGGATACTCCGATCTCCACGAGGACCGCGCCCGCAACCATAGAAGCGGCCGCCAGCCAGGGTGACTGCGAAAATCCCTGCCGCACTGTGCCCTACAAGCCCACAACGGCGATGGACAAAGCCATTCTCGCCGACTGGCAGAAAACAAAAGTGGAAGAGTGGCATCCCGATGCGGTGGACTGGCCGATGCACATCGCGGACGAATTCCTGATCATCAACAATAATGGAATTCGCACTAAGTCGGAGCGCGTGGTCATCGCCAAAAAACAGCAGGAAGCCGGAGTGGGCGCGCCCGGAGATCCGATCACCGCCATGGAGATTTACGACTTCGGCGACAACGCTGCGGTCATGATCTCGCATCACGTGCCCCATCGCGGCGGAAAGCCTTACTACAACGTCCGCGTCTGGACCCTTCGAGCTGGCCGCTGGCAGTTGGCAGTCAGCCAGCAATCCAGCATTCAATCCGCAGCGGCGGTACCTCCCGCGGATGGCAAGTAGGTAAACTTGGTCCTACGATTAAAAAACAATGCACGAAGGTCTGGCGTTACTGCGCCCGTTTGTAACTGAATAGTTTTTGACATTCCTTGCGAAGAAAACCGCCGACAACCGGAATGACATGATTGCCCTTCTCGAAAACGAAACGGCAGGAGATCAGGCAGGCTCGCCACTTGTAGTCCTCCGTGCCGCACTTGCGGCCATACGCATCGATGTCTTCTTGAGAAACGCCGTAGACGACCGCGCCGATTCTGGACCACACGCAAGCGCCGGCACACATGGCGCAAGGCTCGTGTGTGGAGTAAAGAATGAAGTCAGGGAGGTAGCGGCCGTAACCGCTGGATACGTATTTTAGTGTTTCCAATTCCACGTGCTTGATGCTCGATCCCGATGTTTTTACCCGATTGCCTGCGCTGGCAATTACCACCTCGCGTTTTCCCGTGAAGCGCGTAATCACCGCGCCGATCGGATAATCGCCACGATCACCGGCGCGCTTCGCCTCCGCGATAGCCATCTCCATGAATTTCTTTCCCGGTTTGTAGGAGGCAGGAATCATGTTCTTAGCCTGAAAAACGAAATTGA
>PMOP01000437.1:0-4510 GCA_003161495.1 Acidobacteriota bacterium
TGAGGCGTCACCGCAATTTGAGGCGCGGCAATTGTAGTTGCACCGAGAAATGCAGAGAGGTCGGAGTCCAGTTTGTGTTGACCGTCGAGAGTCCACACGCGAATTTGCGGCGAAGAGGCCGCCATCGTGAATACGTATTGTCCGCCAACCGCGAATCCGGTCATGGCCGGGGAATCCGGTGCGACGTTTTCCACGGCGCTCCAGGAAGTGATTCTTGTCCCATCGGAATTAAATTTGGTGATGGATCCGGATTGGGCGTAGGCCACAAATACCGAGCCGTCCGAAGAGGTGGCAACCGCGGAAGGCCGAGGATCCGATGGCAAAGTTTTAGTGCCCGTCCAGAATTTTACCTGGCGGCCATGGCTGTCAATCTTCTCCACTCGCCAGCCTGCGGGATCGGGAATATACAAATTGCCAAGTTCGTCGACGGTGATTCCCAGGACGCCTGAAAAATGCCGCTGAGGGGCGCTGCGCCAGGTTTGCAAAATATTTCCATCGGGAAGAAAAACGAAAATGCTGCCTTGTGGGGCCTCGGCAAGGTAGATCGCGCCGCCGAAATCCACCGCGATGCCCGTGGCATGCCGCTCCCGCGCCTCTTCAAAAGAAAATAACGGAGTTCCTCTGGATTCAAATTTGTGAATGAAGCCTGAGCCGGAGTCGGCAAAGAAAACGTTGCCCAGCGAATCGGGAGCGATTGCCACCGGCGCGCTGAGTTTGCCGGGGCCGTCGCCCTTGTCTCCCCATACTCCCAGAAATTCAAACGGCGGCGGAGTTTGCGGCTTGGGCGCGGGATTGGCGCGATTCCCGCAGGCGGCCAGGAAAATTACCGCGATGAGTGCAGCCCGCGGACGTTTCCATCGACACGGATCGAAAATTGTTTTCGGCATTCGGGAAACTTGCGCTCAGAAATCGGATGAAATTTTCGAATAGGAGTTTACCACGCGCTTCGAGTGTGGCGTGGGCTTCAGCTTGCGGGGTTTCTTTCTTGCAAAGACGCCCCCCTCGGGCTGAACAGGCTGCTGAAAAAGTAGCCTATTTTGTCATTCCGAGCGGAGCGAGGAATCTCTCCTCGGTTTATGCCCATGAAAAGAAAGAGAGATTCCTCGCTCCGCTCGGAATGACAAAAGGTTGGAGCACATTTTTCCGCAGGCTGAAGCCCGCGCCACTGGGTCCAGTAAAGAATTTGAGATCAATCTTGAGCGTGCGACGGAATTTTGTCGGCATCTTTCACTCGGCGGACGGTGGTCGAAGAGAGGACGTATGTTCTTTGTGCGCCTCCTTCATCTACGTCTGGAAATTGGAAGGACGGGCCTTTTGCGCTGGAGGAAATGTAGATGGGCAGGCGTCCGCACAGATCGCTTTCCACATAAGCGGTCTCATAGCGTTTTCGCTTCGCACCCCAGGTGTACACGCGCAGCATGGTGAAGTCACAAGGGCCGCCCTCGGCGCCGCGCGATCCCGCAACCAGATATTGCGGGGCTTCGCCGCCGGAACCGTCCGGTACGCGATTCAGCTCGAACCAGGCCACCACGCGCAAATCGGCGGAGCTGGCGTAATCCTTCACAGGGTCCGGCAAATCGAGCTCGATAAATCGCGCGAGCACCCAACCGGCCACGGGACCTGTCGACATGTCCATCGCACCGGAACTAATCAGAGAGGCGTCCGGTCCGCCGCTGACTGAGTCGCTGGTGGCTCGTTTCACTTGCGTGGGGACAATCGTTGCGGATGTAACGCTGGCGCTATTCGGCATGGAATCCAATGCGCGCATGACCAGCAGCCAGTCTTCCTGCTTGGTCTGCTGTCCATCTGAAGCTTCCGCTTTCACTGGCTGTGAATTTTCCTCTGGACCTTGAGGAGCATCCGCTACGGCGCGTTGCAAAATTAATACTTTGGTGTCCCGCCCGAATTGAAAGATCCGTTTTCCATCACGCCCCGGTGCAACCCGCACGTTGCTGATTGTTTTGGTCCGGCCGCGCGCCTGAACCGGTAGAGTGCGTGCGCGCTCCAATAATTTGGCGATATTTCCCCACAGCTCGGTATCCATCAATTGCCGGGAATCGCGCATCCACCCCACCGTGCCCGAAACCGTACGCACCTGCACCGAAGCGCCCTCGACGCGCAGGACTTCGACACGATCGCCGTAATGCACGTCGCCCACGGATTGACGGACTTCCGCGAGCGTATTCCACAGGATGACGCCACGGTCGCCCACGTAGCCGACCGAAATGGCCTTCGGCGAGCCCGAATGCAATTTCCAGTAGAGCAGCGCGGCAAAAATCAGAACGATGGGAATGAAACCCCGGCTGCGCACGATGCGCCAAATCATCTATTGATCTCCGAAAGTAATCCCGACGGCGCGCGCCGTCCGAACCAAGCTTCCCTTTGGATCCACCTGTCGATTTACACCGACCGCTTCGTCCAGCGTGACGGATTCAATTTCTCCGGCGCGCAAGCAAACCATTCGCCCGAACTCACCGCGCTCAATCAGTTCCACAGCTTCCACTCCAAAGCGCGTGGACAGGATGCGATCGAACGGGCTGGGCGATCCGCCGCGCTGAATGTGTCCCAGCACGGTGACGCGCACGTCTTTCTTCAGTATGGTGTGGATTGTGTCACCGATTACAAAACCTACCTGTCCGGGACGCGGCGCGGGGAATGGGTTGCCGTGCGAATCGGTCGCCGGCAGTTTTACGCCTTCCGCCACGACGACCATCGAGAATTTCTTGCCTGTGGCCGCGCGCTCGCGCAACCTCTCGCACACTGTTTCGATGGTGAAGGGAATTTCAGGGATCAAAATCACATCCGCGCCGCCCGCAATTCCGGAGTGCAGCGCGATCCATCCCGCATCGCGGCCCATGACTTCGATGACCATCACGCGGCCGTGCGATTCCGCGGTGGTGTGCAGGCGGTCGATGGCATCGGTGGCAACGTGCAGGGCGGTGTCAAATCCGAAAGTGACTTCCGTGGCGGACAGATCGTTGTCAATCGTCTTGGGCACGCCCACGACGGGAATTCCGAGGCGCCCCAGATCGCGCGCGATGGTCAGCGTGCCGTCGCCGCCGATAGCGATGATTGCGTCCAGGTCCATTTTTCGCGCGTTCTCCAGACACTTCAGCGAATAGTCGTGCTCGACTATCTTGCCCTCTTCCTCAATGGCGTAATGAAACGGGTTCCCGCGATTGGTCGTGCCGAGTATGGTGCCGCCGCGCGGCAAGATTCCGGCAATCGATTCCACCGTCAGCGGCATGCATCGTTCGGGCCAAATTAGCCCATCAAAACCATCGGTGATGCCGACAACTTTCCAGCCATGTCCCAAAATCGCGGCACGAACCGCGCCGCGAATGACCGCATTTAGTCCGGGGCAATCTCCTCCACCGTTGGCGATGCCGATTTTTTGAATGGATTGAGCCATAGGTCCTCTGTGAGCGGCAGGCTACAGGGCCTGAAGCACGAAGGACCATTCTACACCATCTGTAAACTGAGCTTGCCCGGCACGAGAAGACTTGCTTCATGCGCAATGGCTTCTTTCGTGCGCTATAAAATGATATCCTCCGCCACAGGTTTTGCGGCTCCGGCAAGCGGAGCTAAACGCAAGGGAGGAGCTCAAATGGAACGGAAAAACGCGTCGGATTATCCGCAGGAGTTGCTGGACGAATTTGACAAGTACGTTCACGGCGATATCGATCGCCGTGCATTCTTGGATCGCGCCAATAAATTCGCCGTGGGTGGAGTTTCTGCCGTCGCACTTTGGGAGAGTCTGCGGCCGAACTATGCTTTCGCACAACAGGTTCAGAAGGACGATGCACGAATCAAAGTGAGTTATGAAACCGTTTCCTCGCCGCAGGGCAACGGAAGCATCAAGGGATACTTCGCGCGGCCGGCAAAACCCGCGGGAAAGTTGCCCGGCGTTTTGGTTATTCACGAAAACCGCGGACTGAACCCTTATATCGAAGACGTTGCGCGCCGTTTGGCGGTGGCCAATTTTGTTGCCTTTGCTCCCGACGGGCTGACTTCGCTTGGCGGTTACCCGGGCGATGAGGAAAAAGCCACGGCACTGTTTCCGAAGATCGATGGCACCAAAATGTTCGAAGATTTCGTGGCTTCTTACGGCTGGCTGAAAGCCCGTCCGGAATGCACGGGGAAGATGGGGGCGGTCGGCTTTTGCTTTGGCGGAACTACTGTGAACAAGCTGGCGGTGCGTTTGCCGGATCTTGCCGCGGCGGTCCCGTTCTACGGGGGTCAACCCTCTGCTGAAGATACGGCCAAGATCAAAGCGCCTCTCTTGCTTCACTATGCTTCGCTGGACACGCGTATAACGGGTGGGTGGCCTGCGTGGGAGGAAGCGCTGAAAGCAAACCACGTGACCTACACGGCCTACGTTTACGAAGGCGCGAATCATGGTTTCCACAACGATACGACGCCTCGGTATGACGAGGCCTCCGCCAAATTGGCGTGGTCGCGCACGCTGGACTTTTTCAATAAATATCTGCGAGGCTGAGGAAGATTAAGC
>PMOP01000437.1:4530-6262 GCA_003161495.1 Acidobacteriota bacterium
AAGCCCGCGCTACCTAAAAGCATTAAATTGAGGGCAGGCGATATGCGATCAATTCGCCCGGATAGCCTGGGCCGCTGACGGCCACGACAATGTATTGCTGTCCGTTCAGCATATAGGTCATCGGGGAACCGCTCTGCGGCGCAGGCATGTAGACGGCTCCGGCGTCCTTCCCGGTTGCTTTGTCGTAGGCGCGCAGCATCGCGCCGCGCGGGCCTGACGGCATGGTGACGTTCACAGCCTCGCCCGCGATGAGCAGGGATTTTGTCGTCAGCGTGCCGATCAATCCCGCGCTACCTGTGCGTGGAATATTCAATCCTTTCAGCGCGGGATTGTTTCGAACGTTGTCCGGCGTTTCTCCGTGCGCCACCTGCCATACGATTTCTCCCTTGTCCAGATTGATCGCGGTAATGCGCCCGTATGGCGGCTTCAGAAGTGGCAAGCCTCGTACGAGCAAAACAGGATCGCCGCTCTCAGGATTGGGGGCAGGGACCGGAGGTGCGCCCATGGGCCTTCCCGCGCGAGGATAAACGCCAGCAGTACCCTGAACATACTCCATGTCAGACAACTTCGGGTCCGGAGATGGGACAAGACCGAGCGCGGAGATGGCGCTTTGGGAGTAGACGTACAAGAGGTGCGTATCGGGATCATAGGAGCCACCGGGCCAATTTGCTCCGCCTAAAGCTCCGGGTGAAACGATTGTTGCCAATGGGCCGTCCGCTTTGCTCACCGAGGGAGGGGTAAAAAGCGGGCCAATTCGAAACTTCGAGACAAGTTCTCTCGCTTCCGCGTGCAGTGCCGGAGTAAAGTTGATCAGGCTGTCGTCGGAAACGCCTTGGTTATCATATGCGGGCGGCTTGGTTGGAATCGGCTGCGTGGGGGAATACCACTCTCCGGGGACATTTCCTTGCGGAACAGGGCGTTCCTCGATGGGCCAGATCGGCTGGCCGTTTTCGCGGTTGAAAACGTAAAGGAATGCCTGCTTGGTAGGCTGAGCGACAGCCTTTACCGTGCGGCCGTTGATGGTGATATCCGCAAGAATCGGTGCGCAAGGGATATCCATGTCCCACAATCCGTGATGTACCAATTGGTAATGCCACTTGCGTTTTCCGGTTTCCAAATCCACCGCGACCAGACTCTCGCCGAACAATCCGTTGCCCGGGCGATCGCCTCCGAAGTAATCTCCGGTCGGCAATTCGACTGGGAGATACACCAGGCCGAGAGTTTCATCCACGGAAATTTGTCCCCACACCCCGGTATTTCCGGTGTAGGCCCAGGACTCTTTCAGCCAGGTATCGTTTCCAAATTCGTTGGGGAGAGGAATAGTGTGGAAAATCCAGAGGCGTTTTCCTGTGCGCACATCAAATCCGCGCACGTAGCCCTTCACATTTTTTCTGCTGTGCGGCACTCCGCCGGTGAGGTGCGCGGCTCCAACAATCACGACGTTGCGTGCAACGATGGGCGTCGAATGCAGGCCGACTTCTCCAGTAACCAGATCGATATCCTGATCGTCGTCTTTTTTCAGATCGACCACGCCGCCAACGCCGAAGGTGGGAATGCGGATGCCGGTCTTTGCATTCAGCGCGATCAGCCTGTATCCCGGCGTGACATATAGGATTCGCTCTTCCTTGCCGTCGGTCCAATAAGCTAATCCATGTCCAGAAAGCTGCCTCGGGGCATTGGCACCACGGTCGCCCTCATTTTCGCTGTGCATCCACAGCAATTCGCCCGTAGC
>PMOP01000081.1:0-3852 GCA_003161495.1 Acidobacteriota bacterium
CTTGATCAGGTGGTCCATGATCGCGAGGTCGTGCGGGGCCAGATCCCAGATCACGCTGACGTCGTGCTGGAACAGGCCCAGGTTCACTCGTAACGAATCGTAGTAATACAAGTTGCCCAGCGCTCCGCTCTCGGTCAGCTCGCGTATCTTGCGCACCGCGCCGGTGAACAAAAAGGTGTGGTCCACCATGATTTTCAATTTCTTGCGCGCCGCAAGATTGATCAACTCCTCGGCCTGCTCGGAAGAGGAAGCGAACGGCTTTTCAACGAAAACATGCTTGCCGTTTTCCAATGCGGCTTTAGCCAACTTGTAGTGCGTCCAAACCGGAGTGACAATCGCGACAGCGTCAATTCTGGGCGATTTGAGAATTTCCTCGGGGTCGGTGGTCATCTCCAGGCCGGGGTAACTCTTCCTGGCGCGCGCCAGCGCGCTCGAATTCATGTCGCACAACATTTCCACGCGCGTATGATCCACCGCGTAGAAGTTCCGAACCACGTTCGGACCCCAGTAGCCGTAACCGATCACGCCAACTCGAATCATTTCTGATTTTGCGCCACTGGTATTGCCGTTTGAATTTCCGTCAGAGTTGCCGTTTTGACTCATGATTGCTCCCAACCGTCTCCGCGGAGCCTGTTTCCGGCTTCGCAGTTGACGGAACTCCCATTGCTATTCCACTCCCGGTACGCAGGTTCGGAAGCATGCCGGGATATTCGATCCCCGGTTTTTCCCTGCTGAACAATCAAAGATTTGAAAACTGAAATTAGAACCTCCTCACCTAATGCAAATGCCGACTGCTCAGACTCCAGTCAGTTCGAGCTCAGGTAATTTTTCTATTTCTCCGCCCGGCATCGCGCGGGAGAATCCCAGCGGAGTGATCCGCGATCGATCGATCTCCAGCGCCACTGCCCGGCGAAGTAAAGACACGGAAATAACCACGCGGTGGCGCCCTTTAAAGGACGTTAAAATTCCTTCCATGCCATCCATGACTTCGCCGTCGATGCGAACCCGTTCGCCGATCTCAACGTAAGGCCAGGGCTCCATGTGGATGCCGGACTGAATCGCCGCCTGGATGGAGAGGATCTCGGAATCGTCTACCGCGACTGGTGTCTTACCTCTTCCCACCACTGATATAACTCCAGGCGTGATCAACACAGGGAGCCGGTCGTGCACATCAAAACGGCAGAAAACGTATCCTGGGAACAGGGGCATCTCGACGGCCTTGAAGCGATCCGACCATTTGTGTTTGGTCATGTGGGTCGGCAACAGGGTCTCCAGACTTTTGCTTCGCAACAATCCCGCCGTGCTGCTCTCCCAGCGGGATCGAACCTGAAGCGCGTACCAGCGATAGCTGTCAATTGGCCTGGTCATATTAATGTCAATTCACCTGCTATCCTTCAGCTCCTGGTCTCACGAATGGACAAGCTACCGCCATAAAGTCCCATCGTAGCCCTCAATCACTCACGGAAGCAATGGCAATCAGGCTTCCAAAGCGTGACCTGGGCACCTGAAACATTCCTGGATCGAAATCCTTGCAACGCATTGATTATACATATCTTATTTATGTAAATCGATTCCTGGTAGGTTTCCTTCTGGAGCACATCCCTGGATTCAGAGAAATCGAAGAAAATTCTTTCCATAATGTACCCAAGGCCTTCCAAGGAAGCGAAATGGTTGACCCAGGAGGCCCGGACCTTTCAATTACATGTCTACCCAGGGCTGGTTTTTGATTAACTCATTTATAATGAATAGCTTGTGGAAAGCTTTTGGTTGTTTGACGGGGTCCTGAACCGTTGTGCGGAATCTTTAAGCCACGCGGAATTATACCATGCATATTTTTGGCCGGAAGGCCTGCACTCAGCGACGGATTTAGATAGGATCCAATCCAGAAGGAGCGCTCATGGAAGCGGCCGCGGGAAACCAGGAGCAGGAAGCTAGGAAGCGGGGATGGTGGCCGAGGCTTGCGCCGAATCGACGCTCTCGTCGCCGCCATGCCCTACGGATTTTACCATATAGTAATAAGTGGTCCCAGGCAAGACTGTCGAATCGGTGTAGGTATCCGCTGACACAAGGCCGTTATTCAGTTTTTTAAACGGTCCGTCGGAAGTTTCCGACCGGTACACATGATATCCGGCCACCAGGGAAACACTTGGATGCCAGGCCAGCATTACGGAGGGCGCCACGCTTTGCGCGCCGTCCCCCGAAAGAGAAATGGTCTCCGGCGAATTTTTGGCGTTGCTCGCCACAGTCACGCTGCCGGACAACTTGCCGAGGGCCGAAGGATTAAACGTCGCATCCATCGTTGCGGATTGTCCGGGATCCAAAATCAAGCCATCCGAAACACCGCTGGTGGAATAGTGCGCGCCCGAAATGCTGACATTCGACAAGGTTACTTTGGAATTCCCCGCGTTCGTCAGAGTGACGCTCATTTGCTTGCTTTTTCCGATGGCCACATTTCCGAAGTTCAAACTGGAAACACTCGTGGCCAGGAATGCCGAGGGCGACATTCCGATCCCGCTCAACGAGACGGTGTTCGCGAAACTGGAACCGCCACTCGAGACGGAAACATTGCCCGACAAAACGCCCGGCGTTTTGGGCGAATAAACGAGATTAAAGTTGGATTGATTTCCCGCTGCGATCGTTAATGGAAGTGAAATACCCGAGATCGTAATTCCTGGCACCGAGGTGCTTACCTGCGTCACCGTAAGGCTCGATCCTCCGTTATTCGTGATCGTGACGGATTGAGAGGAGGTGCTGCCAATGGGGACATCGCCAAAGCTGATCGACGCCGGCGCGACGGAAACAGCAGCGGATGCGCCGGGGCTGTTCTGGCTCGACCCTGCGTTTGGACCGCTGGCTACTCCGGTGCAGCCGGAGAGGGACAGGATAGCGAATACCGCAAAAATTAAAAGGGCAAACGGGATGGCACTCTTTCCATTCGAACGCTCATACGCCGCGTACATCCACGCGCCGTTGACCCCCCGGTCATTCCTTATGTTCTTCATCGCGAACGATTGTCAATTCTGGAACGCGATGAAACTACTGGCCCTAAGGACAATTAAAGGACAGGGGAGTGAACCTGCCCTTCGCACACTTGGAGGGAAGCGCGGACCGCGCGCTAACTACGGTGCAGTACGGTCCGCGAAATCCAATTTAGCTAATTCCCGTCCCGATTTAGGGGACGAGAGCGGAAACTTCGCTCGAGTAGGCGCTTTCGACGCCGCTCGAATCGACGGAAGTCACAACATAGTAATATTTTTGCGTCGCTTGAACCGACATGTCCGCATACGTGGTGGTTGCATCCGGCGTGGAATTCAGCACCGTATAGGGGCCGCCGCTGACCGTGGACCTGAACACTTCATAGCCGGAAACCGTGGATGCGCTCGCCGTCCAAGTCAGTGTCACCGAATGCGCTGCCGGCTGAACGCCGATTCCGGACAGTGCAATGGACACAGTGGAATTAGCGGCATTGCTGGTTACTGTGACATTGCCTGCGATAGATCCTGTTCCTGCCGGGGCGAAGGTAACATTCAGAGTTGCGGTATGCCCGGGCGTCACAATCTGGCCTGATGAAACTCCGCTGGCGGCATAGCCGGCCCCGGAAATCGTCACATTCGATATGGTGACGTTGGAATTGCCCGCATTGGTAAAGACCACGGGCAAGATGCCGTCGCTGCCGATATTGACGCTCGAAAAATTCAGGCTTGTCGCGCTGGTATTGAGAGTGGATGCGGTAGCGTTCACTGTCAGCGTGGCGGCGTTGCTGAGCACGCTTCCCGTGCTGTCGGTCACGGCCACGGTAAACAGGGCGCCATTGTCCGAGCTGGCGGTTGCCGGGGTCGTATACGAAGCCGC
>PMOP01000081.1:3881-6013 GCA_003161495.1 Acidobacteriota bacterium
GTTACCGATGAAGTCGAACTGGAGCTCGATTTTTGCTGGATTGTTCCGGCGCCCGTCAAACCAGTACAGCCGGAAATCGACAGCAGAGCTGCGCATGCAAGAATCAAGGCGAAAATGCCCAGCGGGGCCCGGTGGGTCGAAGTCTGCTCCTGGTGCAGTTGGAAGCCGTGTTTCATTTGTGCATTCATGGTGAGATCAGCTTAGAATTCGCGACGGAAACCCCTCTACTGGTCCTGCGAGCCAAGAAAGGTCAGTCGTCGTCGCTGTACGGAAGAACATTGCGCGAGGTCCAGGTCCCCGAACGGACAGCTGGCTGTGCTTGAGGCGGAAGGAGTTACTTAAGACGCGAAAGAAGATAAAAGCTGTAATATCAGCCGGTTAGTATGAATATAGGAAGGACAGGAAATGGCCAGGAGGGTCAGATATCCCAGATCGGCGGCGATTTGCGGTGCTGTGCTAAACTGAAGGGCATTGAGGGAACGGGATTGACGCTGGAATCATGAAAACTCAGGACCTTCCCCACCGGCCAGCCTGCGCAGAGTGGTCCAACCGGATCCTGCTCCTTTCCCTCCTGGGAATCGTTTACCTCACTCTTTTCCCCTTCCGGTTCAACTTTGCGCCCACCTTGGTGTTCCACAGATCCCCGTTCCTTTTAGGTATGACTGGGAAACACCAGAATTATAAAGATACTTTTCTAAACGTTCTCTTGTTTGTTCCCTTTGGATTTGGCCTATGCGCCAGATTGCGCCAGCGGGGCGCTGGCCGGTGGACTTCGCTTCTTTTGGCGCTGGCCTTTGGGGCGGTCGCCTCCTACACCGTGGAATTTCTGCAGTTCTACATCCCAGAGCGCGATTCGGGCTGGGACGATGTGGTTACGAATGCGGCCGGGTCGGTCGTGGGGTTCTTTCTGTTTGAGATGAGCGGTGGCGCACTTCTTGAGGATCTGTCCCAATGGGAAAGCGCTTTTACCGGCTGGCTCACGCCGGGTCGGGCCGCGTTGTTGATTGGCGCATATTTTGCGGTCTGGTTTGGTATTTCCGTTCATTTTCAAAGGGATACGCGTTTAAGCGACTGGAATCCTCAGTACAATCTTTTCGTCGGAAACGACGCCACAGGGCGGAACCCATGGAGGGGACAAGTCCTCCTGTTGCAATTCTGGAGCCGCCCGCTTTCGGAACCAGCAATTCGAGGGATAGCCGGGCGAGAACCTGCGCGAGATACGAGCGCTGGATTGCTGGGATCCTATGACCTTATGGGCCCGTCACCTGTCCGGGCTGAAGGTGATTCGTTGCCGCCACTTGGCCAGGATCCAGAGCAGCCGCAGCGGCCGAACGCCCAGGCGTCCGAAATGGACGGCAGCTCCTGGCTGCGCACGCAAACCCCGCTTGAAAGCCTCGCGCGAAAGATCCAGGAAACCAGCCAGTTCACGGTACATGTAGTCTGCGCACCCTCGGCATTGGGGAATGCGAACGGCCGGATCGTGTCCCTGTCGGAACCGGCCAATTATGCGAATTTTCAGTTGTGGCAGGAAGGGACCAACCTGCTGTTCTGGTTTCGCAGCCCGTTGACGGAGACGCGGTCCGCGCTAGTCTGGACCGTGCGCGACGTGTTTGAAGCCGGGAAAGTGCGGGACATCGTTGCGACTTATGACGGATCCGATGCGTTCATCTATCTGGATGGGAATCCAGTGCCGCGCTCTTACCGTCTTAGTCCCGGCGCAGGGCTGCTTCTCCGCCGCATTACCATCAAGACTGCCGATCTGCAGGCTTGCGTGATCGTGTACGACACGCTCGTCTTTTTGCCGGCAGGGTTACTGATCGGAGTGGCGGGCAGGAAGACATCCCGTCGGAATATCTTCGGTGTCTGGATGCTCGTCGTGTGGTGGATTCTTCCTGCGCTGCTGCTGGAAATTCTGCTGGCCGGCGTGAGCGGGCGAAGAATCTGGGCCGGGAACATCGCGCTTTCGCTATTTTTTGGAGTTGCGGGGATTTTGCTGATCAATGCCGATCGGCGCTTCAAAAGTTTTCCACGCGCCTCTTGAAATTTCGTCCAGCGCGAAGATCGTGCGGTTTAAGTGGCGCGGGCTTCAGCCTGTGGGGTTACAGCCTTGCAAGGCCTAAAACCCACAGGCT
>PMOP01000458.1 GCA_003161495.1 Acidobacteriota bacterium
GGCCGAGTGATTCACAAAACCACTAATCGCTCGCTCGGCTACGGCGAACTTGCGGCCAAAGCAGCGACGCTCACTCCCCCTGATCTAAAAACGGTCAAGCTCAAGGACCCGAAGGATTACAAAATCATCGGCCAACCCGTGCACGGCGTGGACAACGCTTTGATCGTGGTCGGCAAGCCAATTTACAGTATTGATTTCGCCCTTCCGGGAATGCTCTTCGCCGTGTTTCAGAAGTGCCCTGTGTTTGGCGGCAAAGTCATTAGCGCGAACCTGGATGAAATTAAAACGATGTCCGGCGTCCGGCACGCGTTCGTTGTGGACGGCGGAACGGACTTGAACGGATTGATGCCCGGCGTCGCCATCGTCGCCGACAGTTGGTGGCAAGCCAATACGGCGCGCAAGAAACTCCAAGTGAAGTGGGACGAAGGCCCGACGGCGAAAGAAAGCAGCGAAGGCTACGCGCGCCGCGCCACGGAACTTTCGCAGCAAACGCCCGCCTACGTTTTTCGCAAGGATGGCGACGATGATGAGGCCATGCAGAAAGCCGCGAAAGTGATCGAGGCGGCGTACTCCTATCCGTTCCTTTCCCATGCGCCGCTCGAACCGCAGAATTGCGCCGCGCATTTCAAGGACGGCAAGGTTGAGCTATGGGCGCCGTCGCAAACGCCCGAGGCCGGCCGCCAGCTCGTGGCCAAAACGCTCGGAATCCCGCCGGAAAACATCACGCTGCACTTGATGCGCGCGGGCGGAGGATTTGGCCGGCGGCTATCGAACGACTACGCCGCGGAAGCCGCCTGGATTTCCAAGGAAGCAGGCGTGCCCGTCAAGCTGCTGTGGACGCGGGAAGATGACATGGCGCACGATTTCTACCGGCCCGCGGGATTTCATTTTTTCAAGGCGGGACTCGATTCATCCGGGAAAATCGCGGCCTGGCGAAATCATTATGTCGCCTTCGGCGATCACGGGCAATTTGCGTATGCATCCAATTTGCCCGCGAACGAATTTCCGGGAACGTTCCTGCCGGACTATTCGCTCAACGTGTCCCTGATGCCGTTCGGCATTCCGACCGGGGCCATGCGCGCGCCACGCAGCAATGCGCTGGCTTTCGTCTTCCAATCCTTTGTCGATGAATTGGCACACGCCGCTGGCAAGGACCCTGTTCAGTTTCGGCTCGACATTCTTTCGGCCGCGCGAGTCAACAATCCTAATGCTCCGACCAATCCTGGCGAACCTGACATTGACGCGGCGCGCATGCGCGGCGTCCTGGAACTGGTCGCGGATAAATCCGGATGGAGTTCACGAGCGCAGTTGCCGAAGGGACGTGCCAAGGGTGTCGCGTTTTATTTTTCGCACCGCGGCTATTTCGCCGAGGTCGTGGAATTGAGTATCGACGAGAGCAAGCGCGTGAAGGTCCACAAAATCTGGGTGGCGGGCGATATCGGCAGCCAGATCATCAATCCGAGCAACGCCGTGAACCAGGTGCAGGGCGCCGTGATCGATGCGTTAAGCCAGGTGATGGGCTACGAAATCACGATCGACAGGGGCCGCGCCGTGCAAACCAATTTCCATCAGTATCCGCCCGTGCGCATGACGCAGGCGCCGCCCGAGATCGAGGTCCACTTCCAGCAGACGGCGAATCCTCCGACGGGTTTGGGCGAGCCGGCGCTGCCGCCGATCCTTCCCGCGGTTTGCAACGCGATCTTTGAAATTACCGGCGAGCGCGTCCGTTCCGTCCCGATTGCCAAGCACGGATTTTCATGGGCGTAGGTGGGAACGTGATTCGTGATTTGTGATTCGTGAAAACCACATTCATCGTGGCTCAGGTGTTCACGAATCACGAATCACAAATCAGGATTCGCAGTAAATCAGTCGATGCGGTAGTGGCAGCCGCGGCTTTCACGCGACTGATCGGCCGCGTCGAGGATCAAGAGCGCGGTGAGGATGCCGTTGCGCAGGCCGATGATGGAATCGCTGATCTCGCATTTTTCGTAGAAGCGGGCGATTTCCAAATCCAGTTCACGCAACACGCGCATCGCGCGATTTAATCTCTTCTCGCTGCGGATCAAACCCACATAATTCCACATGGTGTGCTGAATCGTCAGCCAGTCCTGCGAAATGAGCGCGGGATCGGCGGGTTCATTCTCGTAGCGCCAGTCGGCCACCTGCGGAAAATAAAACTCATTGCCGCGGTGGATGCGTTCGGCGGCTTGCTCGCCGGCGCGCGTTCCCCACACGAGGCACTCGAGCAACGACGTGCTGGCCAGACGATTCGCCCCATGCAGGCCGGTGCAAGCGACTTCACCGACCGCGCGCAATCGATCCACGGTGGTGCGTCCCCACGCATCGGTGGCGATTCCGCCGCAACTATAGTGCGCCGCGGGAACGACGGGGATCGGTTCGCGCGTCATGTCGATCCCGCGCTCCATGCACACCGCGTAGATTCCTGGAAAACGTTCGCGAAGCTGCTCGGCGGGCTTTTGCGTGATGTCAAGATAGACGCACGGCTCGCCCGTTTCGAGCATGGTTTGATAAATGGCGCGGGCGGCAACGTCGCGCGGAGCGAGCGAACCCGCGGGATGAAACTTCTGCATGAATTCCTTGCCCTGGCGATCCACGAGGCGGCCGCCTTCGCCGCGCACGGTTTCCGAAATCAGGAAGCAGCCGTCCGGCGCGAGCAGCGCTGTCGGATGAAATTGAACGTATTGCAGATTGATGCAGCGCGCCCCGGCGCGATAGGCCATGGCGATGCCGTCGCCGCGCGCGCCGGGTGGATTCGTAGTGTGCAGAAATACGCTGCCGAGGCCGCCTGTCGCCAGAATGGTTTCCTTAGCGAGGATCGAGAAAATTTTCCCCGGGGTCTGGTCGAGCACGTACGCTCCGACGCAGGTCAGCGGGCGGTAGACGTCGGTCGGCTCGACCGAATGGTGCGACGCTGTCAGCAAGTCCACCGCGGTGGCATTCGCGATCACTTTCACTTTCGGATGAGCCTGCACTCTTTCAAAGAAGGCCCGCTCGATCGAAAATCCGGTCCGGTCTTTGAAATGAATAATTCGCGGGATCGAATGGCCGGCTTCCGATGTCAGGTCGAGCTCATTCGGATCTTCCGGAGACGGATCGAAAGGAACGTG
>PMOP01000082.1:0-1768 GCA_003161495.1 Acidobacteriota bacterium
TCGGCGGCGGGGGCTGGGGATACTCTCGTTATCATAGGAACTAGCGCCTCTTGGGCGTCAAGACGCGATCACGAGTGAGCGACTCTTAAACTTGGTCGTGGAGCGCGAGATTTTCTGAGCAAGAATTTGCGACGCGCGATGAAACCGAAGGGTATTTAGCCGCGCACCAGAATTCAAATCCTTTCATAGGAGGCAACAAGATGAAACCAAGTACTGAGAATGAGATCGCAGGTAGGGTTCACGAAGTGAAGGGCGAGATTAAGGAAAAGATCGGCCAACTCGCGAACGACCCTAAGTTAGAGGCCGAAGGTGTCGGCGAATACATTGTAGGGACGGTCCAGAAGAAAACTGGCCAGGTGGAAAAGGTCATTGAAAAACCCTGATGGCGCAGTACTGCCTCACGCAACCGACACGCTAAAAACTGGAGCCATGATGTGTCTAAGCTAAATGGGAAAGTTAAGAAAGAAAGCGGCAGCGCAACACGTGCCAGCGTAAAGACGGAAATGGCAAAGCCACGTATGACCAGATCCGCGAGAATAACGGAACTGAAACTAGACACGGCCCGGATTCCAGAACAGCCAAGTACCAGCATGCCTGGAACCGTCGAAAAAATTATCAAGTCTCCCTATCCGCAGGAACCGGAAAAAGCGGAAATTGCCGTCGAGGGCGCGGATCACTTATATCGAGAGATTCGCATCGAAAACGCTTTGGAAGACGAAAAGGGCAATAAGGTAAAGCTGAAAGTGGGCGCTCACGTGAACGTCACGGTGGAAGCCGATCCGAAGGACACAGTTCCAAAAGGCGCGAACTAGGCCCGGGGAGCGAAAGAGTGCGCCGCCTCCCGCAGTCATCGCGACTTTAATGTGGACCCTAGCTCGCGCGATAAGTGAGCTGGTAACGGAAGTAAATCGAAACCTTCTTGCAATTTGGGCACTCCATACTCACACCAGCATCAGGAATTTCCGGTTTATCTCCAATCCATGCAAAAGCATCAAGAAGAGTAGGCCGATATTCCGTATCGATTTCACTGTGCGTGAATTCCTGGTTGCATTCAGGGCAGCCCAGAACCCATCGAGGCACTTGGGAATCTCCTCTGTCTCCTCGCTTGCAGTAAGAGGAGTCGTGCGGGCTTGGGATGTCTATGGAACCACAGCACGCTACCTCGAACAATACGAGAAATCATGTACTTAGCAGCTGTGACGGGCAAACATTGAAATTCTTTTTCGGCGTTGCCTGACTGCTTACTCGCACTTCGCGTTTCCAAGTAGAATACCGTATGGCACGAACGCATGCCGTGCGGGTAGATTGGTACTTGGCCAAGAATTGAGACCCGACGAATATCTTTCACGGATCGGCCCCACGAAATGAAGACATTTAACTGCGCTTGCGGAGAACTGACTTTTTTCGAAAACGTCGCCTGTGTGGTCTGCGGCAGGGAATTAGGTTTCCTGCCGGATGTTTTAACGCTGAGCACTCTGGAACCAGCAGAGAACGGCGCCTTCAAACCCACCGAAGCTAAACCAGGTAATCAGCTTTACAAAAAATGCCAGAATTACGCGAAGGAATCGGTTTGTAACTGGATGATTCCGCTGGGAACGCAGCCGGGGCAGGAGAACGAAACGTTTTGCGCATCCTGCCGGCTCAACCAGACCATACCTGACTTGAGCCGCATGCAAAATCACGCGCTTTGGAACCGCATGGAAATAGCCAAGCGCCGGCTTCTTTACAGCCTCCTCAGTTTCAAACTTCCCGTCGCCAACAAGACAGA
>PMOP01000082.1:1821-3116 GCA_003161495.1 Acidobacteriota bacterium
GAGGGAAAAAATTCGTTTTGCGATGGGGGAGCCCCTTCGCACCCTGCTTGGACATTTCCGGCACGAGATCGGCCATTACTATTGGGACCGGCTGATACGCGGCACCAAATTCGTCGAGCGTTACCGCGCCCTTTTTGGAAACGAAGAAGCGAACTATGCGGGAGCGCTCCAGCACTATTATGCGAATGGAGCGCCGGCGGAGTGGCAGGAAAACTTCATCAGCGCCTACGCGACCGCACATCCCTGGGAAGACTGGGCGGAAACCTGGGCCCACTTCATGCACATCCAGGATGCGTTGGAAGTCGCCAATGATTTCGGATTGGTCGGAAAGTCCGTTCGCCTGGATCCGAATCGCGCGGACCGCAAACCCTGGCTGTCCTCGGAACAATTGACGTTTGAAGGAATCATCGGAGCCTGGGCGGAACTCACGATTGCGCTGAATAGCGTAAATCGCAGCATGGGTCTTCAGGACCCGTATCCGTTCGTACTCTCGCCTGCCACCATCAATAAGCTGGAATTTATATACGAAGTGATTTGCGCTCAAGCCACGAAAGTCACTCATGCCGCCTGAACCTGAAAGCGCGCACAAAAAACCCAGAGAAGAATCCATCCGAGTTTTGTGGCGGGATCCGGTGCACGCTGGATGCGAAGCTGCGTGCGTTCGCTCCAGCGAATGGATCCCGTCAGCTGCGTGGGGTACTCTCTTGCGCGAAAATTAAACCGCCGACCGATTACCCATGAATGCGAAAATCAGGATAATCAGCAGGAGCAGCCCCAGTCCGCCGCTGGGATAATAGCCCCAGCCCGTGCTGTACGGCCACGCCGGCAAACTTCCGAGCAACGCCAGGACAAGAATGATAATCAGGATGGTTCGCAACATGGTATTTCCGCCTCCGAATGAAATGCGCTTCCATTTCAAAATAAACGCTAGGCCAATTCTTCCAGGGTCAGCCGGTTGTACTTCTCGGCAAACTTCAATCCGTAAGGATGCACAATCTGAATTGCTTTTTTCGATCGTTCATCCTCGGGAGCATGAACCACCAGAAATCCGCAACCTTCTTTGGCGAGCGCAAGATACTCATCGATTTTTGCCGCCTCCTGCCCAATCTGTCCGGGATTAGAGGAGTGTTCCTTACTCTTCTCGCATTCGCGGATCACATCAGCCTTGTTGTATCGCGTGACTTCGTCTTCGCCGAACCCTCCGGATAGCAGCGCCGCCCGGGCGATTACCGCGCTGTCATCGTTGGCGAAGGCCATCACCACGTGTCCGGTCGGACTAAAAACTCCGAACGAGG
>PMOP01000300.1 GCA_003161495.1 Acidobacteriota bacterium
TGTATCGCTTGAGGGAAGATCAAGCTGTGCGCCTCGTCACAAATCATCGCCTTGCAGGTAACGTCTTGCTAATGCTTTACCGGGAAATCATGCGTCTTCCCGAGTTAGGAAGTCATGTACGGCTCATAAGGATTCTGTAAAACGAAACAAAGTCAAGCTAAGTCTCCTTGTTCCCGCAAGCCGGCGCCCCTACAATAGTTACTTCTTGTATATGCCCTTCTTTCAGAGACACCGTTCGGGACGCATCGCGGGTCTAGTTTTTCTGGCGCTTCTGGCCGCGGTCAGCGCGCGCTCGCAGGATCGCGCGGACTGTCGCGCGTTCCGTAGCGCGATTCTTCATTCCTCCGTGCGATATTGCGTCTATCTGCCGGCGAGTTATTCCTCCCCTGACGCTAAGACCAAAAAATATCCGGTGTTGTATCTGCTGCACGGGCTTGGCGGAAATGAGCAGGCGATGGCATTGGACGGAGAATGGACGTCCTTGCAGGATTTACGCCGCGATAAGAAAGTGGGCGACTTTCTAGTCGTTGCGCCGGACGGTTGGGATACGTTTTATATCAATTCACGGGACGGCAAAACTCCTTACGGCGATTTTTTCCTGCGGGAATTTATTCCATTCGTCGAGCGCACCTACCGGGTTCGCGGCGAGCGCGCCGCTCGCGGGATCACCGGCTTTTCCATGGGAGGTTATGGCGCGCTGCGAATCGCGTTTGCGCACCCGGAACTGTTCGGATCGGCCAGCGCGCACAGCGGGGCGTTGATGCGCGAGCCGCCGCAGGGAGTGAGCGCGGTGGCATCCTCGGGGAATCCGGTGGCGCAATTGCTTGCGAATGTTTTTGGCGATCCGATTGACAGCAAATTCTGGGACCTGAACAGCCCGTTCGCGCTGGCGCGAAAAAATGCGGAGCTTCTAAAGAAAATGAAAATTTATTTCGATTGCGGCACGGAAGACTCGTATGGGTTTTATCGTGGCGCCAGCGAATTGCACGAGACGCTCGATTCCCTCAAGATTCCCCATGAATTCCATCTCTACCCGGGCGGCCACAGCGTTTCCTACCTGCTGGCCCATCGTGACGCATCGTTTGAATTTCATTGGCGGGAATTTAATTCGGCGAAATAAATGGAAAGTAATAGAAAGCTGATCCAAGTCCTGCCCCGAAGCTGGCCGATTTGCCGCCTGTCATGTTCAGTGACAATTGTAATGGTAATTGAAATGGCGTTGCGGTAGAATCCCTTTCCGCGGGTTGTCCCTCTCCCGGCCGCGTGCGGAATCCGTTCGCAGGATGATTATCTACCACCCTGATTGCGGATCGACCCGCAGCGCTTCCGGCCGTTCAGACCTCTCGCCTCTCTCCAGGGTTGGCGCCGACGGCGTTTGTTGCCTGTCCCGCTGACGACTGAGTAGGAGGCGCTCGTGCGTGCCACTTCTGCTGCAATTGCCTGCAAGATCCTACGCCCGATTCCATTGCCGGTAAGGAGGCGCCTCTCCCACCCGCGATCAGTCTGGTTTCTCCTCCTGGCACCGATATTTTTACTTTCACCATCGCGTTCCTTTGCCTCGGTCACCATCTCGATATCTCCCAGCGCGATCAATCTTTCCGCCAACGGAAGCCAGCAGTTTACGGCAACCGTTACGGGAGCAAGCGACACGTCGGTGACCTGGACGATCCAGGAGGGTTCGTCCGGCGGAACTATCAGCAACGCTGGATTGTATTCGGCTCCGGGAATTTTAGGGACCTATCACGTGGTCGCTACGAGCAACGCGGACTCCACGCAGAGCGCTACGGCGACTATAGTCCTGGCGGGATTTCTCCGTTCAGGCCTGCTTTATTCAGGTGCATGCACGGCCACACTTCTTCCCAGCGGCACAATCCTCTATACGGGCGGCCAGCCTGCCGGACTTTCCGTCGGCGTCAGTTCCGGATCGAACAACGCGGAACTCTACGATCCTGTTGCTATGACCTCCGTGCCTACCGGCAATATGACCATTCCTCGTTGCGGCGAAACGGCCACACTTCTTCCCAATGGCGAAATCCTTTTTGCGGGAGGCCAGACGCTTGGCGCAGCCACTGCGACAGCGGAGCTTTACGATCCTATCGCCGGAACTTTTGCTTCCACCGGCGGCATGAGTGTTGCCCGATTCGGCCATACGGCGACGTTGCTTCCAAATGGAACGGTTCTCATTGCCGGCGGAGAAAATTGCAACTCGGGCTGCGTCGTTTCCAGCTCCGCGGAGNNACGACTTTAAGTAATTTCGCGGATCTTTATAATCCGGCAACGGATTTATTCACACAAGCCGGTGCGATGGTCCAGCCGCGCCAGGCATTTACCGCGACACTTTTGCAAAACGGGAAAGTATTGTTCGCTGGCGGATTATCAAGCAGCGGTGGCACGGTCGCGGCCGCTGAACTTTTCGATCCTTCCACGGAAACATTCGCAGCGGCCGGAAGCCTGAATTTTCCACGCGAGCTTCACACTGCCTCCTTGTTGCCGGACGGGAAAGTTCTGATTGCCGGAGGAGGGTCGGCGATTTCTCGCATAGCCGCCGCTGAGATGTACGATCCGGCGACGGACCTGTTTACGCTGACCGGCAACTTGCAGGAGACGAGAGTCGATCCCACCGCGACTACGCTGCTGAACGGCTCGGTCGTAATCGCCGCTGGAAATGCCGGACAATTGCTGAGCAGTGTCGAAACTTACGTTCCCTCGGAGGGAACATTCTCGAGCCAAAGCGTTTTCATGAGGGTCACGCGCACGGGCCATGCCGCGACGCAATTGGCGGATGGCCGAGTGCTCCTGACGGGTGGCCGGGACGCGTATTTTAACGTGAATTCCAGCGCCGAAATTTACGACCCCGTTGCAGGAAACTTTTCGCTCACCTTAGGCTCGCTGAACCATGCCCGTTACGGACATACGGCTACGCTTTTGAATAATGGAAATGTACTCATCGTCGGCGGATATAGCGATACTCTGGGAACCAATCCTGTAACCACCGCGGAGATATACAACCCGGGTTCCGATACGTTCAGCGTGGCTTCAAGCCCGAATATTCCCCGGGCTTACCACACAGCGACGCTCCTGCAGAACGGCATGGTTTTAATTGCCGGAGGCCAAACGACTGGCGATCAGGCCACCGCAGGTGTCGAACTTTACGACCCCGTCGCGGGAACATTTACCCTGGCCGGAAGCATGTCCGCCCCCAGATACAATCACACCGCAACTTTGCTGGCGAATGGATCGGTGCTGATTGCGGAGGGCATTGCCGGGACCATTGGAGGCAGCGGAAATCAAGTGGCGCCGGACGAATTATATAATCCGCTCGCCGGCACGTTTACCGAGGTGGGCCCGCCCGCCGAATTTTTGCAAATCCCCGCCAATCCATTTGACTCCGTCCTGCTGGCCAGCGGGCAAGTCCTTGTCGATGAAGGTACGATCTTCGATCCAAACTCGAATACGCTTTCGACCTTCAATCCATTGACTACTTTGAGCGCGCAATTACAGGACTACAAGTTCCTGCTTCTCCCGAATGATCAGGTGTTTGTCGCGGGAGGGCAATCGGCTGCGTATCTGTTCGATCCGGTTCTGCGGGCTTACTCGTCCGCCGGAACCATGGAATATTCCCGATCGAGCCCGACAGTGAAGTTGCTTTCCAACGGCAACGTTCTGATCGCGGGTGGAGCCAATGTGACTCAGGCGGAATTCTATGTGCCGCCGGCGTCCGCTTCGAGCACTTCTCCTTCTCCCATTCTTTCGCTCATCAATCCTTCGAGTGTGGTTGCCGGCGGAGCAGGATTCACATTAACGGTGCTTGGATTTAACTTTGTCAGCGATTCAGCCGTGAATTTCAACGGCGTTGCGCGGCAGACCACTTACCAGTCCACGACGCAGCTCAGCATTTCCATTTCACCGGGCGATATCGCAAGTCCCGGCGCCGCGAATATTACGGTGACGAATCCCCCGAACGGCACGAGCGGCGGTGGCACATCCAATCCCGCGACCATGACCATCACGGCTGGGAACATCCAACCGGCTGTCGGCGCGCTGTCTCCAGCCTCCACGACTGCCGGCGGGCCATCGTTCACATTGACCCTTTCGGGGAACAACTTCACGCCAAGTTCGGTCGTGAGCTTTAATGGGAACACGATCGTTCCTAATTTTTTAAGCGGCACGGAATTGCAGGGCACGATTCCCCCGGGCGCGATTGCTGTCGCAGGCACGCCAATCGTCACTGTAACGAATCCCGGCGCGCTTCCATCTGTAGTGGTGACATTTACCGTAAACAATCCTGTGCCACAACAGAGCCATCTTTCTCCCTCCAGTGCCGCGCCGGGCAGCGCAGCGATCACCCTACAGGTAACCGGAACCAATTTCAATTCGTCTTCCAACGTTTTGATAAATGGAGCAGGCCTTCCGACGACGTATGTGACCTCGACGCTTCTTCAAGCGACCATTCCCGCGAGCGACGTGGCGAAGAGTGGCACGCTAAATGTTTCCGTGAATAACCCGGCCCCTGGCGGCGGGACAACATTGGCGTTGCCATTTACCATAGCGTTATCCACTGTCGACGATTACAGCATTTCACCCCTGGCTTCTTCCGAGACGGTGATTTCGGGCCAACCTGCGCCCTTTAGTCTGATGTATACACCCTCAAACGGGACATACTCAAATCCCGTTACATTAGCTGTCACGGGACTACCCATCGGCTCACAGGCAGCATTTTGGCCATCTGCAACAATCCCAGCCGGGAGCGGGGCCGGGGTATTTACAATAACCATTTCCACGACCTCGCGAACTTCGTCATCGGATACTCGTGGCCCCTGGGCAATCAGGGGCGTCACTGTCCTTGTAGAGAGCCAAGCGGTTTTCATTCTTTTTGGCCTATTGATGTTATTCTCCGGGCTCGGCTGGCGTCGCGGTTGCATCAGCCGAGATTCGGCTGGGCCTTTGAGCAGGATGGCATTCTTCTTGCTCCTGTCCACGGCGGTTGTCAGCGGATTTCAAGAAGGCTGTAGCACCAGCGCCGGCACGTCCGCCGCATCTTCGCCTACGCCAACAACTTCGTCTGCGCCAATAAACATCGGTGGAAATTGGACTTTTGTGACTACATCGTCCAACTTTGTCGGTCAAACAACGACAATTACCGGACCTATAACTCAAAACGGTTCAAATTTTTCTGGATCGTTGAACATTTCGGGAAGTCCGTGTGCCCAGACGGGGAGCGTGGCAGGGGCAATCAGTGGAAGCTCGATTACAGCGTCCCTGAATGAAAATTCCCAAGCGGTATCCTTGGTAGGAGCCGTGTTATCGGATGGGAATTCGGCAAACGGAAGCTATTCCGCGGCTGTGGGAGGATGCACGAATGGTGATGTTGGCTCGTGGGTCGGGACGAGATCCGGAACAACGAGCAACGCCAACGGCACGCCTGCGGGGACTTACACAATCACCGTTACGGCAACTTCGGGCGCCATCACGCACTCCACTCAAGTTACGCTCATCGTTATGTGATAAATTTAGGTGTGTTTCCTCTCAGGCCAATTGATTTGGGCAATGGCTTTGGCGGAGTCCAGCGTCCTTTGTGGGTTCGGCCCGGGTCAAAAGCTTCTCGGCGCTTGATGCTTTGGGGGCTGGCCCTCATTGTGTTATTAGCTGGGAGTGTCGCGATTCGCGCACAGGAAATCCCGCCAAATCCCCAAAATCCAGACGGGCCGGCGGACTTGCCGGGACAGGTCGTGCTGAATCCCGCGGGGCAATGCGTCCAGCCGCCGCCCATGGTTCAATTGCAGGATTACGTTGGGCCGTTCCACAAGATCATTGGCACGTTTACTCAGAAGCTCGATCGCCAGTCCGTGCATGTTCCGCATTACAAACCGGGCCTGGTCCTTTGCTCGCTGGAAATTAAAGACAAATTCTATTTGTTTCTTCGCGATTCGGTGGACCCTGCAACATTCTTGAGTTCCGGGTTCGACGCGGGTATTTCACAAGCCGAGAATGACGATCCCTCGTTTGGCCAGGGAGGCATGGGATATGCCAAACGCCTGGGCGTGAGTTACATCGACGATGTACAGTTCCGGTTTTTCAAGGAGTTTGCTTACCCGACAATTTTTTCGGAAGACCCGCGCTACTACCGAATGGGGGAAGGACCGGCAGGGCGGCGATTCATCCACGCCATGGCGCACTCCATCATCGCGTACAACGATCACGGCAGGCCCATGCCTAATTTTTCCGAATGGCTGGGGGAAATCAGCGGAACATCGCTCGGCAACCTCTATCATCCCGGAGCGCACCGCGGCTTTGGGCCCGCGGCCCAGAATATTGCCGTCGACGTCGCGATGGATATTGGATTCGATGAACTGCGCGAGTTTTGGCCGGAGGTAGCGCGGAAACTTCGGCTCCCCTTCCGCGATCAGAATGAGCCGCGGCCGGATGCGATTCCCGCCGGAAGATAAATAATCGCGCGAAACGGCGGCGCGGGGAATGCAAAGTCGCCAGCATACCGCTCTGGAATATTATTGTAGCGCCGGCGTCTCGCCGGCAGTTTTTCTAATTATTATGCAGCGCGAAAACCGCCGGCGAGACGCCGGCGCTACGAACCTACGCAAGTTTGCCGACATGAGCTTCAAGCAGGCTCCAAGCGCGCTCTCCGACCGTTTCTTTCCAGTGGGCATAATAGGATGTCAACCGGGGACGGAAGGAAGACGTGTCCGCTTCGTTAAACGTCATGCCTTGCGTTGCGAGCTTGGTGCGAAATTCCGTGTTGAGGGCGCTCAGTTCCGCGCGCTGCAGGCGAACGAATTTGACGACGTTGCGGGCGATGATGTCCTGAACATCGGAAGGGAAGCGCTGCCATAGTTTCCAGTTCGCGAGCAGATTGAAACCCGACCAGCCGTGATTGGTCAGGCTCACATACTTCTGCACTTCGTACAGCTTCAAAAATTCCGCGACGGCCAGTGGGTTGGTCTGCGCTTCGGCCGCGCCTGTCTTTAACGTTTCATACAGCTTGTTAAAATTGGCGACCACGGGTGATGCGCCCATGGCTTTCCAAGCTTCGATATAAATCGGTGCGTCCGGAGTGCGGATTTTCAGCCCTTGCAAATCGTCCACCGTGCGGATCGGGCGGGTCGCGCAGGTAATCTGGTGAAATCCGTTGTCGAAGCATCCTTTCGGAACGGCGTAGATCCCTTTGGCTTTCACTTCCTCGCGCAAATAATCCCCGAGATCGCCGTCCAGCGAATCGAAGACTTGGGCTGGAGTGCGAAATGCGAAGAGGAGCCCTTGTACGTTCATCGCCGGAACGAGATTTCCGATGGAGCCGCCGTTCAACGTGAAGAAATCCAGTTCGCCGCTGGCTACCATATTGAGCGCGGCCGGGTCTCCCCCCGCGATCTTGTTGTTGTCCGAAAAAGTTTGCACCTGCACTCGGCCGTTCGTTTCGGTTTTTACGGCGTCCCACATTTGCGTGAGCCATTTATCGAGCGGGCTGTCCGCAGGCTGGTTATGGAATTGTCGCAGCTCAAATTCCGCCGCGCGTGCGCGCCGGCTCGTGAGCAGCATTCCGCCAGCGGCCATCAGGCCCACTGTGAACTTCCTGCGAGAGATCTCGCGTACCATAAATTTCTCCTGAAAGCCGCGCGCTGATTTTTTGTAGCACAGCCACTCTTGGCTGTGCGGTGTTTGCTGCGCGTAACAAAGGCGCACAGGCAAGAGTGCCTGTGCTACTTAAACCCCTTGCGCTGCCAGTCCAGCCTACCCCATCTGGCTGAGCGATCGCCCGAAATAAAAGCTGCGCGCCGTCTGATCGTCCCATCCGACATTGCAGTGCGGGATGGACCATTTCTGGACTTTGGTAGGTTCAGTCACCGCCTTTCCGAGAGCCGGACAGGACAGGCAATACGTTCCTTCGTGCGTTCCGATCCAGATCAGATTTCGATCGAACTCGACGAAAACATTTTCCGTCGTGCCCCGCCACCAGGTTTCATATTTGTTGATGTCGCCGTCGCGCGGAGGCACAAACCATGCAACTTCTTTCGGCGCGGTCGGGTCGGAAATATCGAAAACGCGGACGCCTGCGTTGAACCAGGTAATCACCATGATGGCGGGATTGGATGTTCCGGGCGCGAGCCAGCATTGCGTGTTGTGCGAACCGAAGCGTCCGCGCGCAAAGCAGAAATCCGAGTAGGGAGCGCCGGGAGGCGCGGCCGGACGGGGGAAGAAGCCGATGATCTTGGGATTTTTCGGATCTTTTACATCCAGGACGTATGGCGTGTGGTAATTCTCGCGGCAGTCCGCCTCCAGCGCTTCGTGCACGGCGACGACTTTATTCTGCAGCTTCGGGTGCGCCGCATCCGCGATGACCGGATAGCAGGTGTGGAATGGAATGGTGCCGAAGGTATCGAATTCATATTGCATGTGGCCGTAGGGTTTGGGATTTTTTATGTCGGACAAATCCATAACGTAAAATCCGAATGCGCCGAAGCCGCCGTAGCCGACGGTGCCGCCGTCTTCCACGCGTTTTGGAACGCTGATCGCGCCGTGATTTCCGGTCCAGGCCGTGTGGTCCCCCGCGAAGCGGTACTTCTTGTACTCCTCTTCTTCGCCAAGCTTCTGGCCGGGGACCCACCAGCGGGAAACTTCCTGCACATTCGCCGGATCGGACATGTCCACGATCATGAGAGCGTTGCTGGTGGGGCGCTGGTGATTTTCCAGGCGCAACTGATCATCCCATCCGCAATCGAGATAGGAGTATTTTCCGCCGTCATAAAAATTGTGGTGAGTGCCGTTTCCTTTTTCTCCCGTGCTGTATTCCTGCAGAAGGTTCGGCTTGGTGGGATCGGTGACATCGTAATTGCGGATTCCGCGCAGGCCTTTGTAGGCCAGAACTTTGTCGAGCAGTTCCTTGTCGTACTGGCCGTGCGGATATTCGGGCGATGCACCGGTGAGAGGTTGCGCCGCCGTGCACATCATGATCCATTTTTTGAGCTTCGAGTTGTAGACGACTGGCCCGCCCAGGCCGCCGCTCTGCATAACCCGTTTATTGTTGACCAGCCCCGGGTTCTTGGCGTCACTTACATCGACAAAGTCGCCGCGCGATGGCGCAGGCAACAGCCGCTGCTTGCCCTTGGCCCACATGCACATGAGCGGCTCGCCGCCGTTGATGGTGGCGCCTGGAAGGTGCGAAATAATTTCCATGTTGTGGATATATTGTTTCGTGTCGAGATAGGTCAGCGAACCCAGGGGGAGAGGAAGTTCCGGGGGCTGGTTGGAAGTATAGAGGCCTTGCACCTGCGCGCGCGCCCCCGTTTTGCCGATAAAACCCGCGGCAGTCGCTCCAACGGCCGCTCCGATTGCGCTCTTGAGAATCGATCTCCGGCTGAAACTTTTGCCCGTATCTGCGCGTTTTTCAGTATTACATTTGGACGACAGGGAAGGCTTGCGGATTTTCGACATGACTCTCCTTTGATCAGTTCGGATGGTTGCGACGCGCAACCAAATTGTCTCAAAATATTTGCGGCGAAATCGTCACACCCGGACGCGCTCGCATGCCGCGCATCATACTCTAACTGGTTGCCGGCGCAAAGATGGAGCAACGGCCGGCCGTCTAAAATGCGGGCGGTTTCGTAGTGGGCAGGTTCATGGTGAAACAGCGTCCCACCGAAAACGCGCTCACTCTGCGGAGTTGCCGCCAAGCGATTCAACCTGTCGTACAATATCGACAGTGGGCAATAGGGACGAGAGACAGGAGCCAGCATGAGCGTAACCGACACCAGTGCATCGATTCACAACGCCGCCACGCCAATGGAGATGCTGTGCATCAATACGATCCGCACGCTTTCCATGGACGCTGTGCAGGCCGCCAATTCCGGACATCCCGGCACGCCCATGGCGATGGCGCCGCTTGCTTACTGTTTGTGGCGGGAATTTCTGCGCTACGATCCGAACGATCCGCTGTGGCCCAATCGCGACCGCTTCGTTCTCTCCGCGGGACACGCTTCCATGCTCCTATATTCTGTCCTGCATCTTGCGGCGGTTAAAGAGGCCGGAAAAAATCTCGAAATTCTCGATGGGCCCGCCGTGCGGCTTGAGGACATCAAGAATTTTCGGCAACTCGGGAGCCGCTGCCCAGGCCATCCGGAATCGCACCTGACGACGGGCGTCGAGACGACTACCGGCCCGCTGGGCCAGGGTTACGCGAACAGCGTGGGGATGGCGCTTGCCGGAAAATGGCTCGTAACACGATATAATCAGCCGGGGTTTGAGGACATTTACAATTTCAACGTGTTCGCGCTAGGCGGCGACGGCTGCATGATGGAGGGCATTTCCAGCGAAGCGGCCTCGCTCGCCGGGCACCTGAAGCTTTCCAATCTTTGCTGGATCTATGACAGCAACCGCATCACCATCGAAGGCGGCACGCCGCTCGCATTTTCCGAAGACGTAGCCGCGCGATTCGCCGCTTACGGATGGAATGTCGCGCACGTGACCGATGCGAACGACCTGGACATGATTCGGGCTGGTTTTCGCACGTTCCTCGCGACGGGTGACCGCCCGACTCTCATTATTGTAAACAGCCACATCGGCTGGGGCTCGCCGCACAAGCAGGACACCAAGGAAGCACACGGTGAAGCGCTCGGTGAAGAGGAAGTTAAACTGACCAAGCGCTTCTACGGCTGGCCGGAGGACGCGAAATTTCTGATTCCCGACGGCGTGTACGAACAGTTCCGGAAGGGAATCGGAGCGCGTGGGAAAACGGAGCGCGATCGTTGGACGGCGCGACTCGCCGAATACCGTGCCGCGCATCCCGAGCTGGCCAATGAAATTTCGCTGATGGAACACCGGCAACTTCCTGCCGGCTGGGATAAGGAATTACCGACGTTTCCCGCCGATGCGAAGGGACTTGCCACGCGCGATTCCTCCGCCAAAGTTGAAAACGCGATTGCAAAAAATGTTCCGTGGATGATTGGCGGTTCGGCCGATCTCGCGCCCTCGACTAAAACTTTGCTCACCTTCGAGCCGGCAACCGGATTTCAGCCCGGCAATTATGCGGGCCGGAATTTGCACTTCGGCATTCGCGAGCACGCCATGGCCGCGGCGATTAACGGCATGAGCCTGACCAAGGTGCGCCCATTCGGCGCCACGTTTTTTGTTTTTACCGATTACATGCGCGGCGGCTTGCGGCTCAGCGCGATCATGGGAATTCCGGTGATCTATATTCTGACGCACGATTCGATCGGCGTCGGCGAGGATGGGCCGACTCATCAGCCGATCGAGCACTTGGCGATCGCGCGCGCCACGCCCGGCCTGCTCACATTGCGGCCTGCGGACGCGAACGAAGTGGTCGAAGCATGGAAAGTAGTCATGCAGCTGCAGCACGAGCCGGCGCTGCTCGTTTTGACGCGCCAAGGGGTGCCCACGCTCGATCGCGCGCGATTCGCCCCAGCCGCAGGACTCGTGCGCGGAGCGTATGTTCTCGCCGCCGAAAAGGCCGGAACGCGTCCCGATGTGCTGCTGCTGGCCACGGGCAGCGAAGTTTCGCTGTGCGTCGAGGCGTTCGAGCAGCTGGCGAAAGAGGGAATTCAGGCGCGCGTTATCAGCATGCCGTCGTGGGAGCTGTTCGAGAAACAGGATCAGGCGTACCGCGATTCCGTTCTGCCGCCTGCCGTGAAGGCGCGCGTTTCCGTGGAAATGGCCACGACCTTCGGCTGGGAGCGCTACGTTGGCATGTCGGGCCGCAGCATCGGAATGCACAGCTTCGGCGCTTCGGCGCCCATCAAGGCGCTGCAGAAACATTTCGGCTTCACTGTCGAAAATGTAGTGGCCGCCGCGAAGGAACAGATTCAGTCCGTCAAGTAGGACGGGCTTCAGCCTGTCCGGTTTTGATTTTCTTCGCCGAACCGAAAACCGACAGGCTGAAGCCCGTCCTACTAAAACCAGGAGTCCCATGGACGAATTCGAGCTTTGGAAACGTTACCGCAAGTATTTTTGCCGCGTCGATTCGCTCGACCTCTCGCTGGATATCAGCCGCATGCATTTCGACGAGGCGTTTCTCGCCTCGATGGAACCCGCCATGCAAAAAGCGTTCAAGGACATGGACGCTTTGGAAAGCGGCGCGATCGCCAATCCTGACGAAAAGCGAATGGTGGGCCATTACTGGCTGCGCTCGCCGCAGCTCGCGCCCACGAAAGATATCGCCCTGGAAATCACCGGCACTGTCGAATCCATTCAAAAATTTGCCGCCGGCGTGCACTCGGGAAAAATCAAGCCGCCCAAGGCGGAACGATTCACGCAGGTGCTGGCAATCGGCATCGGCGGCTCGGCGCTCGGCCCCATGTTTGTCGGCGATGCGCTCGGTGAACCTTCTTCCGACCGCATGAAAATGCATTTCATCGACAACACCGATCCGGACGGCATCGCGCGCATGATGGAAACGCTGAAGGGTCTTCTTCCCGAAACGCTCGTCATCGTGACCAGCAAAAGCGGCGGGACTCCGGACACGCGCAACGGTATGGTGGTTGTTGCCGAGGCCTATCGCGAAGTGCATTTGAATTTCGCGCCTCATGCTGTCGCGGTCACCATGGCCGGATCGCATTTGGACAAACTCGCGGCATCGGAATCGTGGCTTGCGCGCATTCCCATGTTCGATTGGGTTGGCGGCCGCACGAGCGAGCTTTCGGCCGTGGGCTTGCTTCCCGCGGCATTGCAGGGAATCGATATCGTCCGCATGCTCGCCGGTGCCGCGGCCTGCGACGCCGCCACGCGCGTTCATGAAACGCGGCGCAATCCCGCTGCGCTGATGGCTTTGATGTGGTATGTCGCAACGGACGGAAAAGGAAAGAAAGACCTGGTCGTTCTGCCGTACAAGGATCGCTTGCTTTTATTCAGCCGCTATTTGCAGCAGCTGGTAATGGAATCGCTCGGTAAATCGCTCGATCTCGATGGCCGCCGCGTCGAGCAGGGAATAGCTGTGTACGGAAATAAAGGATCCACCGACCAGCACGCTTTCGTGCAGCAATTGCGCGACGGCGTGAATAATTTCTT
>PMOP01000167.1:0-837 GCA_003161495.1 Acidobacteriota bacterium
GCGTCAGGTTGCCTTTGACCGGCTATTGGCGCGACTGTTTCAGGCAGCACAGCCTCGCGCGCTACCTTGGGTGCTGAAGGGTGGTTACGCGATGGAGCTGCGGATCAAGGCCGCGCGCACGACGAAGGATATTGACCTAACAATGCGCAGCGCCTCTAGTTCAGTCGAGAAGAAAAACGACAAGAAGAATCTGGCCGTGCTGGAGAAGCTACAAGAAGCCGCTGCATTCAGTAGTGACGACTTCTTCGTTTATACGATAGGTGAGCCAATTGCTGACCTAGATGCCGCCCCGTACGGTGGCGCGAGGTTTCCGGTCGAAGCTCGCCTTAATGGCCGCGTATTCGTTGGATTCCACCTAGACGTAGGGATAGGTGATGCTGTGATGGAGCCGCTCGAAGTCATTGAAGGGCGCGACTGGCTGGGGTTTGCCGGTATTGCGAGCCCATCGTTGTACATGATCCCTCGCGAGCAACAGTTTGCCGAAAAACTTCACGCCTACACTCTGCCACGACGCGGTGCCGCGAATACCCGCGTGCGAGATCTCGTAGACATGGTTCTATTGATTCAGTCCGGCACGTTGACCAATGACACGGTCGCTGAGGCAATCCGCGTCACTTTCGAGCGCCGCAAGACGCACGCGTCGCCGAATGCGCTACCGCTGCCTCCCGCTCAGTGGCAGAAACCGTACGAGGCGCTTGCTCGCGAGTGCGGCATATCCGGACAGGTTGAAGATGCGTTCGCTGTCCTGCGAATTTTCTTGAAACCAATCCTGGGTAGCTAACAGACGCCCGCAAGGACGCCACTGCTGCAAAAGCAGGCGCGTCCCCTGTGCCAAAA
>PMOP01000167.1:863-3924 GCA_003161495.1 Acidobacteriota bacterium
GAATGGAGCTGTTGGAGTCGGTCGGTCCGCGCCCAAGGCAGGCGCGCTACCAGGCTGCGCTACGCCCCGACATAACTAACGGATTATTCTACCGCAATTTGCGAATATGTCTTCAGCGGTTATCGGCTTCGCGCCTCGCTGGCCAAGGAGTAAAGCAGATGCGCCAGGCCTGTTCCCATCGATGTGCGAAGAAAACCGTTAAGGATAAAAGTGCATGTGTCCACCGGAACAGAAATCGACATCACCTGGGACTTATGGCCACGCTGGAGTGAAAATGTAGCGTGTGCAAGCAATCGAAGCAACACGATCTCAACCTGATATGATATCGGACTTGGCGGCAAAATCACGCACGCATTGCGCAGCTTTCAATATTCTCGTTCTATATTTCAATTCAAAGGAGAAATCAAATGGCTGAGTCCAAATCCGACACAAATGAAAATGAAATTTCCCGCGATCAACTCGCGGAACTGTTGAACGAAGATCTTTCCCGCGAATATCAAGCCATCATCGCTTATGTGGTCTATTCCCAGGTCCTGAGCGGCGCCCAATATATGGATATCGCCGCCCAGCTCGAAATCCACGCTAAGCAGGAGCTCGATCATGCCCTGATCCTCTCGCGGCAGATCGACTATCTCGGCAAAATGCCCGCAGTCACCCCCAAGCCGGTCCGAACATCGAAAGATCCGAAAGAAATGCTGCGCTACGATCTCGACAACGAAAACGAAACCATTCGCAATTATCGCGATCGCATCCGGCAATGTGAAGCGCTCGGAGAATACGCGATGGCGGAACAGATTCGCCAGATCCTGATGCAGGAGCAAGACCATCAAATCGATTTAGCGACCGCCCTCGGCGAAAAGGTTCCGGACCTGACCGGTGGTCCAAAAGGACGCAGTTTGCACAAGCGCCGCTAACGCTTCTCCAATCACCGGTAGGGCGACCCAGGTGGAGTTGCCCTATCGGTTTGCCTGCCGGTAATTCCGGCACCGTGACATTCGCCAGAGGAAAAATACCGGATATCCTCGGGCTACACCAGGTGATGGCAATTGCAGGGGACCCAAGCAGAGCGTTGGATTCTACTGGGGTATCCGGATTTCTCGCCTTTTCTTCCGGTCCCATCCACGCTACTTCATTCGACACCTGCGATACTTGCGAACCGGGTTTACCCTATTCGTTAATGTTAAATTTAATATGGGTGAGGGTCTAATCCTTTCGGATTGATCGAGTTTCTCCTGGCCGCTTCACACGGAATCCGGGGTCTACGCGTGAGCAATATTAGTTTGCGGACAAAATTTCTGTTGTCCCTTCTGGCGATTTCCGCCGGATTGACTGCCGCTACGCTTCTCATCGTTAGTTACAGCGTCCGAAAGCGCGTCCGGGAAAACATCCGCGAGGAGCTTCGCAATTCCGTATCGAGCTATCAAAGCTTCCAGGTGCAGCAGGAAGAATCGCTAGCGCGATCCGCGGTCCTGCTCGCCAACCTGCCTAACGTTCGCGCGCTCATGACCACCGAGGACGAGGCAACTATCGAAGATGCCTCCGTCGATGTGTGGAAATTGAGTGGGAGCGATTTGCTGGTGATGGCGAACCGGACCGGGAAGGTGGTTGCCTTGCGCGCTAGCGACTCTGGTCTCGAATCCGGCACGGCCCAGAGTCTCCTTCGCCAATCGCTCGATCGTGGCGAATCAAAGGGATGGTGGTTCGGAGGCGGGCATTTGTACGAGGTGTGGATCCAGCCGATCTATTTCGGCGCGGCTCCCCGGAGCACAACCATTGGGCTGCTGGCCGTCGGCCACGAGGTCAATTCGCGTACCGCGAAAGAATTTGCCAGCGTCGCGTCGAGCGAAGTGGCATTCAATTTTGACGGTGTGCCCGTCGCCAGCACGCTGAGCCCGGCGCTGCAATCCGAATTAGCGAGCCGTGCCCGCGAGCATGCCCAGAGCCTTTCCAGCGACGCGCAGGAAATTCAGCTCGGCTCCGAACTCTACATTGCCAAAATCGTGAACCTTTCCCCGCCGGGCAGCCCGTATGTTTCCCTCACTGTTCTCAAATCTTTTGACAAGGCCACGCAGTTCCTCGGGGGATTGAACCAGGTCCTTGTCGGCTTGGGTTTCTTCAGCATCGTGGCGGGCTGCGCGTTGGTCTTCTGGATTTCTCACACGTATACGCAGCCCCTGGCGGGCCTCGTCGCCGGCGTTCGCGCTCTGGGACAGGGCGATTTCAGCTATCCGCTGGAGGCACGGCGTGGCGACGAAGTCGCGGAAGTCACGGATGCTTTCATCCGAATGCGCGCAAGCCTCGAAAGCACGCAGCAGGAGCACCAGCAACTCGAGGAACGATTGCGGCAAGCCCACAAAATGGAAGCCGTGGGCAGGCTGGCGGGTGGCGTGGCGCACGACTTCAATAATTTGCTGACGATCATCCGCGGCAACAGCGATCTGCTCAAGGACCGCGAGGGGGCGGATGCGTTTCACCAGAAATGCGTGGACCAGATTCAGAAAGCGGCGGGCCGCGCGGTTTCCATGACGCGCCAGCTGCTGGCTTTCAGCCGCATGCAGGTGTTGCAGCCGCGCGTGATGGACCTGAACGGCGTTGTCGCGGAGATGGGCAAGATGCTCCCGCGCCTGATCGGCGAGCACATCGAATATTCCTTCTCTCCGGATCCAAACCTTGCTTCGGTGAAAGCCGATCCGGGACAAATCGAGCAGGTGATCTTAAATCTTGCCGTCAATGCCCGCGATGCAATGCCAGATGGAGGCAAGCTGTCTGTCCTGACGAAGAATATTTCAATAGATGACGTGCAGGCGGCCAAGCGCCCGCCGATGATCCCCGGGCGATACATCTTGCTCTCCGTCAGGGACACGGGGCACGGCATGGAAGAAGCCACCAAGGCCCACATTTTTGAACCATTTTTCACCACCAAGGAAATTGGAAAAGGGACTGGGCTCGGCCTGGCTACCGTCTACGGCGTCGTGAAGCAGAGCGGTGGCTTTATCTGGGTGGATAGTTCACTCGGCAAGGGCACAACGTTTGAAGTCTACCTTCCACAAGTTGCGGGCAA
>PMOP01000374.1 GCA_003161495.1 Acidobacteriota bacterium
TTCATTAATTCCGCGGGGAACTCGAGCACGCGCGGTTTTTCTCCGGCAGGGAAGGAACGCTGGACGAGGCGCAGGATGTAAACGTGATCGAATTCCAGGCCCTTTGCGGCGTGCACGGTCATCAATTGCACGGCGTCGCCGGATTCCTGCTCGAGGTTGATCGATCCTCCAGCCTGCTCGAAATAATCCAGGTACTCGACGAATTCTTTTAGGCGCTGCGTCTCGCTCTTGGGCTGCCACTCGCGCACGAACTGCGCGAGGCAATCGAAATATTTCCGGTCTTCGGCGGAAATGGCGGAACCGACTTCGAGGACTTCGGCGAGCGCGTCGAATAATTCCGCCGCTGTCAACGGGCGGGCTTTCTTTCTAAGTTCCGCGACGAGTTCGACAAGCGTTTCCAGATTGCGCCCGCCTCCGGAAAAATGCGGCTCACTTTTTGCGGCCTGCATCGTGTCCCACAAGGAGACGCCTTTGCCCTTTGCGGCGCGTTCGAGGAGGCGTACAAGATCCGATGGTTCGAGGCCCCACGCGGGCATTGCCAGGACGCGCGCACAGGCGACGTCATCCGAGAGATGATCGATAAGCCGCAAATAGGCGATCAAGTCGCGGACGAGACGGTGCGACAGGATCGAAAGGTTTTTAATCACGAAGGGAATTTTTCGCGCCTTCAGGACATCGACGAGCTTGTCGCGATGCGAGTGGCCGCGATACAGCACCGCGAAGGTGCGCCACTTGGCTCCGGCGCGATGCAGACGTTCGAGTTCGCCGGCCACCCACTGCGCCTCGCCCGCGCTCGACTCGTGCGTGACGATGCGCACCTTTTCTCCGTCTTCTTTCACAGCCGCCAGCGGATACTCGGGAATGTTCGTGGGTTTTTCGTTGTGGCGGATCACTTGTCCGGCGACGCGCAGGATTCGTCCGGCGGAACGATAGTTCAAGGTGAGCGGCCGCAACAGGTCTTGATCCGTTGAAGAGGAACCCTGGGCGAAGCGCTTCAGAAAAATCGTGAAGCTGCCGAACGATGCCCCGCGAAAACGATAGATGGCCTGGCGATGGTCGCCGACCACGACCAGGTTGGGCCGTTCGCCGCCAAGTTGCCAAAGCAATTCGAGTTGCGCGATGTTGGTGTCCTGAAACTCGTCGACGAGGATGTATTTGTAGCGCGCGCGAAGCGATTCACGCAGGGAATCGTTGGCGCGAAGATGGAGAACGGCGTCCATGATTTGCGTGCCGAACGTGAGCAGCTTGCGTTCGCGGAGAAGAAGATCGCTCGCGCGATACGCTCGCGCAATTTCCTGGAATCTGGCGATTTCTTCGTCGCGGATGCGGCGTTCGTCTTCCGGCATCGCGCCGCGGACGCGCTGAAAAGTTTCCGCTTGTTCCGCGGCATAGCGCTGGTATTCATCCGGCGTGACCAGCTCATCCTGGCAGCGCGAGAAAAAATCCACGAAGTCGCCGAGAAATTGTCCGGGCTCCGCCAGGCGCCGGTAATGTTCCAACTGAAGCAGCGGCAGGTTGCGCCGCAGCAGAATCCAGTGATCGATCTTGTCGATGGGTTTGAGGTCCGGATCGAGTTCCTGTAGGAGCGTGTTGCAGAACGAGTGGAAGGTACTGAGAGTAACAGAACTCGCGCGTTCGACTTCTGTTTCTCCGCCATCGCGTGCCGCCGCGATCACTCGATGTTTCATTTCCGCCGCGGCTTTGTCGGTAAACGTGAGGCCCAGAATTTCCTTGCCGGTTAGTTCGCGTTGGGAAGCAAGAAGATAGCGGATGCGCTCCGTGATGACGCGGGTTTTGCCCGTGCCGGCGCCCGCCACGACGACCAGCGGTCCGTCGCCGTGCTGCGCCGCGGCGCGCTGCTCCGGATTGAGTTGAATGCCCGGCGCCGGGGCACCGGAATGTTCGAATAAGTCGGCCATGCTGAATCGTCCCAGGCTGCAACAGTAGCACAAGGGCGTGAATAAGGATTAACAGCGAGCGTGATAACAAACTAGTTAGAGTGCTTTTGGGTAGACAATGTTTGCATTTTCTAATTAAGATTATGGTAATGTTCCTGCAAATAATTCCAGCAACAGGGCGGCCAACGTACGAAACAGGAAAATGATCGAGACAAAAGGAGGTCAAATGTCTTATCGAAACCCAGCCCGTGCTCCGACCGAAACGCCCATCGAGCGAATCTTTGAAAAAGTGTTGGGCAGGAAAATGACTTCAGAAGAAAGGATGTATTTTCACCTCAAACCAAAAATCAAAGGACCTCAACGAGTAAGCGCGAATCGGCAGTCCCGCGCTGCGTGAGCCGCGCGAAATTGACCCCGCTTTAAGTCCCTCCTATACTGGGCCATGGCGATGCCACCCCCTGGTGGCGCACCCCGTTACTTTCGTGTTCGGGAGAGCATCCGTGGACCAAGCCGTCATCCTCAGCGCTGTTCGTACGCCCGTGGGAAAATTTCAAGGTGGCCTTGCATCGCTTTCCGCACCGCAACTCGGCACGAAAGCTGTCGCCGAAGCCGTGCGCCGCGCGGGCATCGAACCGAAGGCCGTGGATGAAATCATCATGGGCAACGTGGTGCAAGCGGGCTTGGGGCAAAATCCCGCTCGGCAGGCGGGCCTCGGCGCGGG
>PMOP01000324.1 GCA_003161495.1 Acidobacteriota bacterium
TCGACCGCGCCCACGTAGCCAAATCCGGCGTTATTCACGAGGACGTCGATGCTGCCGAATTTCGCTTCGGCCTGCTTTACGGCCTCGCCGACTTCCGCTTTGTCCGTGACGTCCAGCTTCAGCGCGAGCGCGCGGCCTTCGTGGTCCTTGGTCAGGTCCTGAATTTTGCTCGGGTCGCGCGCGGTGATGACGGCGCGAAAGCCGCGATCGAGCACAAGCTTGGCCAGCTCGCGGCCGAAGCCGGTGGAACAGCCGGTGATGAACCATACATCTGAATTTTGCAGTGGCATTGGGGAGTCTCCTTCGGGAAAGCAGTCGGGCCGCGGGTGGGCGCGCGCCTTCAAACAATATACCTTAAGGGGCTCTTAGTGGCGCAGGCTTCAAGCCTGTGGGTTTTGGCTTTGCTGGGACTAACCCCCACAGGCTTGAAGCCTGCGCCACTAGACCTGTCCGCGAGGTGCAACTTCGCGCGCTGCTGTACATCGAATTGGGCATGAGCAAAAACGATCCTCTCTCTATCAGCGTCGTGCATCCGGAACAGTTCAGCGAAGGAACTTCGCAGACGCCGGGTTCGCTGCGGCGCGCGGCGATTTCTGGCGATCTGGGCATCCACTCGGCGCTCTGGGGCGGAACATTTCTTGTCGAGCCCGGAGCGCAGACGGGGATCCATCACCACGGCTTGCAGGAAACCATCGCGTATGTGCTGGAGGGCGAATCGTACATTCAGTGGGGCGAACGGGGAGAACATTCCGTCACAGCGCGCGCAAGAGATTTTCTTCATGTGCCGGCATGGCTCGTGCACCGGGAAATCAATCGGTCGAAGAGTACGCCCTTCCGCTGGGTTGTGATCCGAAGCACTTCCGAGCCGATCGTCGTTAATCTTCCTGAGGACACTTGGAAATAGACGGCCTTGCCTACCCTCCTAATAAATACCTAAGCGCTTAGGATCGATGGTAGAATGGTTCGATGCCAACAGTTCTCCGATTTGGCGGACTGCGCGTAGTGGTCTATCCAAATGATCACGGCCCCGCTCATGTCCATGTAATCGGGAACGGCTGTGAGGCCCTATTCAATCTGAACTGCCCCGACGGGCCCGTAGAGGTTCGTGAGAATTACAGGTTTTCGAGGCGGGAGATTTCAAAGATCGAAGCTGAGGTGACGGAACGCGCGGATGAGCTTTGCCTGGCATGGGAGGAAATTCATGGGATCACTTGAAAATTTCAGCGTCGCAAACGAGCGAGGTAAGGAGCTTCAAAGATCTATTCCCCGTGCCGTCTCCGCTCGTTACGACCCGAAAACCAGACGCGTCGAGATTCAGCTCAGCACAAACTTGCATGTGAGCTTCTCGCCCCGCGACGCGCAAGGCCTGGAAAAGGCCAGGCCATCGCAGCTGCAAGAAATTGAAATCAGCCCATCCGGTTTTGGCATCCATTTTCCGAAGCTGGACGCGGACCTTTATCTACCGGCTATTTTGCAAGGCTTTCTTGGGTCTCGGAAGTGGATGGCGTCGAGGCTTGGTCATGCGGGCGGCAAATCCAGAAGCGTCGCCAAGAAAAGAGCTTCGAGGGCCAATGGAAAATTAGGGGGAAGACCAAGAAAGATTGGGCGAGGCGGTCTCTAATCCACGTTATCAGGCTTCGGGAGGGGTGCTCCTCATTCAAGGGCCATTAGATGTCCAAGAGACCGATCTTCATCGGTTCCTTCCCCTTCGTTGACGCGAGGAACTAAAATATGGTTCGATACATAGCACTTAAATTTTGTGGAGGGACGGGATGAACAGAGTTCGCGTGTGGGTGGTGGCGATGTTGCTGGCTGTGCCGGCGGTGGCTGCGGCGCAGGAGGCGAAGCAGGCGAGTTTGGAGAATACGCTTTGGGATGTGGATCAGCAGTGGCTTTGCGATGGGCCTTATCAGAAGCCGTATGCGGAGTGCGTGAAGTTCAGGAGCAATTATTGGGTGGACGGATTTTTCGAGGTGCAGTCGGGAGGGACGCTGCGCAACAAGGAGGAGATGGTTGCGACGCAGGCGGCGGCGAACCCTGTTTCCGGCGTGCGGCCTTTTCCGGCTGATTTTCGGTTGATGGCGGTTTACGGGGATGTGGCGCTCGGGACGGATCACACGGATTTTAAAACGGCGCGGCCGGACGGGACGGTTCCCTTCACTTCGGACAGCCATTGCGTGCGCGTGTTTGTGCGGGTGAACGGGACGTGGCGGCCGGCTGCGGCGGGGCTCGTGCCCGTGATTCCGCCGACCGAGGCGAATTATAAGACGTCCGGGGCGGTCAGCACAAAGAGCCCCGATGAAAAGCTGGAGAAGGAGCTTTCGGAGATCGATCAGAAGTGGATGGACGCGGTACGGACCGCGAAGGTCGATTACTTGAGGCAGATGTATGCGGACAAGTGGTTTGAAATTATCGCGTGGGTTCCTACCGTGGTGCTGACCAAGCCCGCGGCGATGGAACGCGTCGCGCACCTGAATTACAAGCCGGGCGAAGGGCTGTTTGCGGACCAGTTCCGGTTGATGTCGGTATATGGGGACGTGGCGCTGGCGACGGACCGCAGGATCAGAAAAATCGCGGACGCGAGCGGGAAAATTGTGAGCACGCCGCATCGCGCGCTGTTGGTTTTCGTTAAGGAAAATGGGCAGTGGAAAGCGGCGGCGGACGCGGCCGTGCCGATCATGGGCGCGGAATAGGCGTAATCTCGCCCAGGGAAAAAACTTCAGGGGCTAAAGCCCAAATATCTTTAGCCCCTGAATGTCGCGGCTGAAGCCGCGACCCACATTGACC
>PMOP01000158.1 GCA_003161495.1 Acidobacteriota bacterium
CTTCCCACCGCGCCGGAATAATCGATCACACTGTACGGCTGCCCGCTCTGTATGACGACGAGGCCCTGGATTGCCCATCCGTCCGCCACTTTACCTTCCCAGGTCGAGGTTGCGTAGAACTTCGGGAGTTCATAGTGATAGTCGATGTTGATCACATGCGTGCGGTCGAAATCGGACGGCCCGTAACCATCGCGCAGATTGAGCGGATTGTTGCCGTTGTAGAAGAGTCCCAGGGCGCTCTGTTCGTCAAACGAGCGCGAGAACGTGTAGGAAACGCCGGCCTGAAGCCCATGACTGAGCCTTTTTTCGACGTGAGCCTGGAGAGCGTTATAGGCCGATATTCCGGCAGCAGTATACAACTCCGACTCACCCGCATAGCCAATGTAAGGGACGCGCATGTCGACGTTGCCGCCTTCAGAATTGAACTGCATTTGCTGAGCCGGCTGGCCATTGGCTGCGGGCAACGACAATGTACAGCCGAGGAAACCCGGAGTTGCGCAAGTCTGAACCGTGTAACCATATGTATAAGACTGCACAAACGGAGAGCCGGTCGGGTTCGCACAGACGGCTGCGGGACCGCACAGCGGATTCGTCGGTGAAGCTATCCTTGCCTGGTTAAACGGTATGGGAATGACCTCATGCCTACCCAGGCCGTTCACATACCCGATATCAATGGCAAGATCGTTGCGCGGCTGCCATTGAATATCGAGGGTGCTATTCATAGTATAAGGAAGCTTGTTGTTCCTTGCGTAGGCGCCCAAATAGAAAGGTATTTCGCCATTCTGAAGAGCGGTGGCATTGGGAAGTACTACGCTGGCAGGATTCCCAGTGGGCGGCGTGCCGAGGGCGGGCCCCCAGGGGTTAGAGAGTGTGGATGTCTGAGGCACTGCGCTTCCCTCTGTGCCGGATACGACGCAACCCTGAAACGTACCGGGGAAAACGGTCGGACAAAACTGTGTGTTCACAAAGGGCTGTTGCTGGTTAATCCCGAACGGCCCACCTGCTGAGATGGTCTGTGCAACGCCCGGCGAGAAATAGGTATAAAGTTCGCCGCGGTCGTAATACATTCCCCACCCCGCGCGGACCACTAACTTGTTGTTGAACATCTTGGGGCTCCAGGCAAGGCCAATACGCGGCGCTAAGCCCCATTGCCGTCCGGTAAGGGTGGAGTTACTCACGCCGGCCGTCCCATTCGGACTATTTCCAGCCACAATCAGGCCGTTCGACGCGATTGTGTCCGTCGTGGGATCGTAGGAATATTTCGACGGATCGAAATTGATCAGATTGCCATTCTTCTCCGTCAAGCCACCATCCCAATCAAAGCGCACACCAGCGGTAATCGTCAGATTACTCCGGAATTGAAACTTGTCCTGTAAAAATTCGCCGGTTTCCTTGGCGCGCCAATAGCGATTGGCATTCCCGTTGAGAAATAAGGTCCCATTGTAGAGATAATCGTCATTTAGTTCGCCCTGGAGGAACTGGTTGATGGATTGTGCCGCCATCATCCCCAACTGGTTTCTCTCATCCCGAGTGTTGAGTTGGGTATAGGCAAAACTTCCGCCGAATGAAATGGTGTGTTTGCCCAATGTCCAGATGGCATTTGCGGATGGATTAAAACGATTCTGAAATACTCCAGTCAATGCCCCTTGCGAAGCTCCTCCCGCTCCAATGTTCATGGTGTACGGGTAAGACGGAAGGATTGGAAAGTTCCCGCCCCATACGATGCTCATGCCTGGAAACACGGGGGAACTAAAAGTGTTAATCGTGCAGTCTGCAGCGCTCGCACCCGTAAGGGTCTGGCACGCAGTAGCGAACTGGGACGGGGAAAACGGCTGGTCGATGGTGCTATAAGCTTTTTCGCGGATGAACCCGAAGATTTCCGTGATGCTCAAGTTGGACTTGACGATCTGAGTGTGGCTGAGCGAAACGACTTGGCTCCCCGCGTCCAAGTGCTGTGAAAAACCTTGGAACATGGAGTATCCGTAGGGCGCAATTGTGGGGTCATGCTGGTAGTAATACTTGGCGGAGAAAGAGTGCGTGGTATTAGGGTTCCAGTCCAGGTCCGCGACTCCCTGGTGTGCCCGGAATAGTGCAGTCCCCGGGACCTCAGTATCCTCAGGAAACGCTTCCACCAAAGCGGCCTGGACGGCCGGATTCGAACTGAATGCGCCCGGATTCGAGATGACTGCATTAGGGTTCGCCGACGGAATCAGGAATTGTCCATTGGGAAGCTTGTAATTGAACAAGGTGTATGCGATGGGGCTGATCTGGTTGGATGTTGTCCCGGTTCCGCATGAATTTGTAGCGGGTGAGACTGGCGCTGCGAATGTTGTCGTGCCAATTGCGGGTAGCGCGCACGTTTCATTCAAGCCAAGGAAACTCAGGTTATTGTTGTTAGCTAGTGTCGCCAACCCGGGCGCATCGCGATTAATGTCAGACAACCCTGGCGGAACAAATGCGCGTGAAATGCCGATTTCCTCGTCGGATGCGTGAGTGTATTGATAGCTGGCATAAAGGAAGAGCTTGTCTTTCTTAATTGGGAGCCCGATTGTTCCCCCCGCACTGTACCTGTGCAGGGACGGATTTTTTTCATTCGCCGGAATATTCGGATCGGCATTATAGAAATACGGGTCGGCGTTCAGCCAATTTGTTCCGCGATGCACGTAGGCACTGCCATGAACGGTGTTAGTTCCAGAAGCAGTGCTCATATCGATGTGCGCACCACTAGTCGACCCTTGCTGCGCGTCGTACATCGATGTATTCACGCGAACTTCCTCGATACTTTCCGGCGAGGGACTTGGGATGGCTTCGCCGATTGCGAGGTAAACAGATGCGCTGCTCTGGACCGGGACTGAGCTCAGGCTGGAGGCGCCACTAACCCCAGTGTTATTCACAACGCGGGCTGAAGACACCTGGCTCGTACTTTTGCCGTTGAAAAGATTTCTGGCATCGACACCGTTCAGCAAATAGGAATTGCTCGTATCGCGCTGGCCGTTGGCCCAAACGGGCGCGTTGCCCAAACCCGCGTTGGCTCCGGTTCCAGAGGAGAGTTCCGCATTCACGCCGGGCGACAGAATGGCCAGCCCTGTGAAGGACCCCGTCGGCAGAGGAATCGAATCGATTTCCAGCTTGTCCATCACATAGCCGTTCGTCGTGTCGACAAAGTTGATGAGCGGCGATTCTTCCACAGTAATGGATTCACTTACATTGCCGATTTTCAGTTCGGCGTTCACGGTCGCGGTGCGGTTCGCTTGCACGGAGATGGATGGGATGTTTTGCGACTGAAAACCTTGTTGCGTGAAGGTAAGCGTGTAGGTGCCGATGGGCAGGTTCACAAACGTGTAGGAACCGGTACTGCTGCTGGTCTGCGTGCGGCTCAGCTTGGTTTCATTGCCGGACAGGGTGACCGTCGCGCCCGAGATTATGGCGCCGGACGAATCCGTGACGGTGCCCGTAATTCCACCGAGCGTTTGCTGGGCGTGAGCATTCGGTAACAATAGAAGCGCCATTGCGAGAAACGCGCCTGAAAGCAATGCGGAATGCTTGATACGCATTTTCATTCTTAATCCCCTCTCCAATTGTCGAAAACCGAGAACATCAAACGTGAAATGAGGGTTCTTATATGAGATTTCTTCCCCCTAAACCAGTACCACTCTCGGACTCAAATATTTAAAGGAACTTACGCCTTTCCAGCAAGGATGAAAAGCACAATCTTTCAATGATCGCCATCAGATATTTGTATCTGATTCTTTCTGAACCAGCGAGGTGGTTGCAGGCGGATAAGAACGGCATTTTCGTGTGATGTGAAATGACCTGCTGTTTCGTCAGAGGTTCTCCGTTGACTGTGCGGGGCGCTCCGGCCTATAGTGGCGCACTTTTCAGAGAGGCGCGCATTGCTCGAGCGAATTTTTCATCTTGCGGAAAACCAGACCACGGTTCGCCGCGAACTTCTTGGCGGCCTGACCACCTTTATGGCCATGGCTTACGTGGTCGTGGTGAATCCGCGCATACTAGGGGAAGCGGGCATGCCGGTCGAGGGCGTGCTCTTCGCCACGTGCGTTTCGGCGGCATTCGCGACGCTTGTGATGGGCCTGTGGGCGAATTATCCGATCGCTCTCGCGCCTGGGATGTCTCTGAACGCTTACTTCACGTATTCAATTGTTCTAGGCCGCGGCGTGCCGTGGCAAACGGCGCTCGGTGTTGTGTTCCTGTCCGGCACACTGTTTCTGATTCTAACACTCACCAACATCCGCGAGCACATCGTGAACGATATTCCCGATTGCCTGAAACACGGCACGGCTGCGGGTATCGGCTTCTTTATTGCTTTCGTCGGGCTTCGCAACGCCAAAATAATTGTGGCAAATACGGCCACGTTCGTCGCGCTTGGAAAATCCTCCGACCCTCAGGTTCGTCTGGCCGCGTTCGGTCTGGTGCTGATTGCCATCCTGATGTCGCGCAAAATCGGCGGCGCGATTCTGATCGGCATCGTGGTGATTGCCGTGGCGGGAATTCCTTTGGGGATCACCACCGTGCCCTCACACGTATTTTCATTGCCTCATCCCGGCGGAACATTCCTGAGACTTGATTTTCGCTCGGCCCTGAAACTCGGCCTCGGAGATTTGATTTTCGTTTTCTTTTTTGTGGATTTGTTTGACAACGTGGGCACGCTCGTCGGCGTGTGCGAACAGGGCGGATTCCTGCGCGACGGAAAATTTCCGCGAGCCAGCCGCGCTCTACTGGCCGACGCCTTCGGCACGATGGTGGGAGCGCTGACGGGAACGTCCACGGTCACGAGCTACATCGAAAGCGCCGCCGGTGTCGCCGCGGGCGCGCGAACGGGCCTGGGCAACGTACTGATCGCGGGACTTTTTGTCGTGGCGATTTTCTGCGCGCCGCTGGTCGCCGCCGTTCCTACTTACGCCACCGCGCCGGCCCTGATTCTTGTGGGAGCGCTCATGTGCGCCTCACTCGCCAAAGTTCACTGGCACGATTTTACGGAAGCATTTCCAGCGTTCATCACGCTGGTGGCGACGCCGCTGACTTTCAGCATCGCCACCGGATTGAGCCTGGGCTTGCTGTCCTTCACGTTCATCAAAATCGGCACGGGAAAAATTCGTCAAATCAGCCCACTCATCTGGGTCTTGTCCGCGCTGTTTTTATTGCGTTTCGCGTTCCTGGGCGCAGAGTAGGAATTTCCTGCCAATGTTCCTCCATGCATTGTCAGCCTTTCATGCGCGCAAACAAGCGGACCGCGTTGTCGCGGCTTATCGCGTCGACCATAGCGCCGGGCAAACCTGAATGCATCAAATCGCTCACGACTTCCCCAGCGGAGAGAAATGGGAAATCGCTTCCAAAAACAATTTGTGAGCTCGGGACGATGCTCATAATCGCGCCGAGCGAGGTGGGATTGCTCGCGCTGGCGGTGTCGTAATACTGGCGCTTCAATTCGTAGAGCACGCCATTGGGCGCGTAGGACGCCAAATCCTTGGGAAAGAGCCTGGCCATTCGATTCGCCAGGATGGGCATGGCCCCGCCACCGTGAGAGAAAATAAACTGGACATTTGGAAACCGGGAGAAAGTTCCATTCAAAAGAAGACTCTCGATCGTGCGCGCCGTGTCGAAATAAAATTCCATCGTGGACGCGGGCACGTGAGGCAAAACATTGACGCAGCAATTTGGGGCATTCGGATGAACGAACACAACTGCCTTGCGACGGTTCAGTTCCTCGAAAACGGGCTCGTAGGTGGCATCGCCGAGCCACTTGTCACCGTAACTGCTTAGCAAAGCGATTCCGTTCGCGTGAAGAGTGTCCAAAGCGTATTCCATTTCGGCCAGGCTGCCCTTCGGATCCGGCAATGGCAGTGCCGCCAGCAATCCAAAGCTCGCCGGGTGATCCTTGACGAGCTGCGCACCGAAATCATTGCTTTTTCGCGCCAGGCTGCGCCCGGCTTCTCCCGCATCGAACGTAACGCCGGACACGGCAAGCGACAACATGGCGGTCGAAACGCCATTCTTCTCCATGTCTTCAAGCGATTTGGACGCGGACCACGCGGGCATTTTCCCAACGTCAGGAACTGCGCGCCGAAGATCCATGTAAAAAGGTGGCAGCATATGATGATGCACATCGATTCGCCCATGCGTAGTATTGGAATCGACGCGAGGCAGCTTTGCAAAAAGCGGACGGAGGGAAAGAGCCGCGCCTGCTCCCAATGCCGCTGCATGCTTGAGGACAGCTCTGCGCGAAACATTACTCAAGGAAATATCGGAATCTGGCACGGACGGTACTTGCGAAACGATGCGGTGATCATTGTCATCGGCCATCAAAGTGTCCCTTCATTTTTTGGCATATTTCGTGGAGGGGAGCTGAGCTCAAAAGAGGTTTGCTAGGCGAGCGTTCTTATTGCTAATGAGAATCCGGGCCGTAGGGGTTGCGATCCTTGAGGCGCGCCCCGAAATTTTCCCGGCCCCTAGTGCGCAGGAACCCGAAGCTTACCCGCCATTCCAGCAGGACCGGAAAGCCGGGAACGGAATCGATCAAGGCTCCGATGTGATGCGTCAGATTGCCCTTGTGCGCGCTCGGCAATTCCAAAACATATCCGAAATGATAGGAAATTCCTCCATAGGCCCAATGAAGGGGAGAAGGGACATGCTCGCCGTTTTCTAATCGCACCGAAATATCGGGAAATTTAGTCGTGACCGCGAAATAAAGCCCCTGCGTGTTGGTGATGAGGCGCTCAACGCGCACGCCTGTAAATATAGTCGATTTGCTATAAACGAATGGTTTGTTGCCGCCGAGTACCACCGCCATATTCCTGCCATAGGGGACCCAACCATATTCCAATCCCAAGCGGGCTGGAATGGGCAGCAGGCCGCCAGTCATGTGGCGAAAATCTCCTACATAGGCCGCGGATACTTCTCCCCTGTTTTCCGACCAGTCAAAAATGCCGATGCCGATTCGAAATTCGTGCCACGGGAGAACGTAAGGTTTGTAAATGGCCTCAGGGACGCGCGCATCGGGGTGGTCAACTAAGAAAGTAGTTGCCGCTTCCGCGGTTGTAATGTCGCAATTCGGACAGGGCGGATCATTTGGAAAAGGTTGCAGCGCGCACACCTGGTGGTCGGCGGGCACATCCAGACCAGGAAACAGGATTTCTGCACCCGCGATGGAGAACCGACCTTCCCGGCTGCGGGGCAGGCTCATGGACTTCAAATATGGTTCCATCATGAAGTGAAATTTGGTGCTGCGATCGCGAAGGCCCCAGAAAGCATAGGGCTCGATGTGCAGGTTATCATCTACGCCGCGAACGAAGCGCCCATCATGGTCCAAGTCAGGCGCCAACGCATGTTTTCCGAGCTCGACCATTGCAAAAAGCGGGAGTACTACTGGATCCGACTTTTTGACAAGCGTCGAATATAAATTATTCGGAACGAAGGAATCGTGATCGGAAGCAAAAACGTTGCGCACAGTTCCGCCGAGCTTGTCTATTTCAACAAATAAATGCTCGGAATCATGGATGTGCGGGTGGGCCTTGCCTTCGTCAAACGGGTAATAGAACCAATACTCGATGAGCCATGTTCCGGGGTAAGAAAGAGTTCGCACATAAATCGTGCAGCGCGACCATCGCCGGTTTCCCATAGCTGCGTAGGCTGCCCGGTAATCTTCAATGGAGCTGCCATGCGCCAGCGGCATAATTTCTTCCCAAAAATTGACGTCGCTGGGATAGTCAGGCTCGCCGTCGGCGAATTCGAGGACTG
>PMOP01000063.1 GCA_003161495.1 Acidobacteriota bacterium
CTCGATCGCACGCACGATTCCTCTATCGATCATCTGTGTCTGTGGGCATCCAAACTTGAATCGAGCGCGGAGAACGCGGAACCGGTTCCTGTGGCGCGTCCCAACCAGAAGTAGCTGCAGCCGCTTGCCTTCATTCCCTAATTTCAGACGTCCTTGGAGAGGCCTTCTTAAATTCAATCCGAATTTCTTGACGGAACTGCTGTGTTAAATCGTCAGTAGTGGCGCAGGCTGAAGAGTCTGCGTGGGAACCAGGTTTTGTATCATGTAGCGCCCGCCTTCAGGCGGGCATCTGCTTGATTCCAAAGTGCCCGCCTGAAGGCGCGCGCTACAAAAACGCGTCGATTTTGAGTTCTCAAACAGACTCTGAAGCCTGCGCCACTTGGAATCGGTCCATTCAAGGTTTCAATGAATCGGGACGATAGTATGGCTGTAATCGTGTGCCAGCGTGGGAATTTTGGCCGTACGGTTTTGATTCACCAAAGGAAAAGGAATGAAGCAACGGATTCTTGTGGTGGATGACGACGCCGATTATCGCGAACTCCTTCAGCATTGGCTCGAATCCGAAGGGCATGAAGCTATCCTCGCGGAGACTCTGGAAGAAGGTTTTGTGGCGATTGCAACCGTACCTCTGCCGGACGTGGTTCTCGTGGATATTCATGTGGGGAAAGAAAATGGCCTCACGCTGGTTCACTGGGCGCGCAAGCAGCGTCATCTTGCGCATATGCAGATTGCGGCCGTGACGGGTTTAACTTCTTTCAAAGAATTGAAGAGCATCGGGGAAGCGGGTTGCGATAATTGCTTTACCAAACCGATTAATTTTAAGGCACTGCGCGAGTACCTCGCCGGTTTAGCAGTCCCTGCCGTGAACTAATACGGTTGCGCATATCCGGGCCCCCGGTTTTCCCCGAGGAGAGCCATTTTTTTCTAGCCCAAAACGCCCGGATGGCTCCATGATTCTTATGCGATGCTTCCATCCGATCATTCCGCGCCGGAATTTCCTTCCACAGTCGATTTTGGGCGCGATATTTGTTGCGAATTGAGCGCCGCGGAATCGCGCGAGTGGCTGGTGACCAACGGGATTGGCGGCTACGCTTTTGGCACGATTGCGGGTCTACAGACGCGCTGCTATCACGGCCTTCTGGTGGCCGCGCTTCAACCGCCCCTCGGACGCACACTGCTGATTGCGAAGCTCGATGAAACGGCACGTTGCGGGTCCGAGGAGGTTGCGCTTTCCGCAAATCGCTGGGCGGACGGGACGGTGTCTCCGCAAGGCTATCTCCACATCGAACGGTTCCATTTGGAAGGGACGACTCCCGTTTGGACTTTTGCTCTGGCGGACGCGCTGCTCGAAAAAAGAATCTTCATGCAATCGGGATCGAACACGACGTACGTCCTGTACCGGCACGTGCGTGGAATTTCCCCCGTGGAATTGTCGATCAAAGTGGCGGCCGATTATGGCGCTGAGCACTGCGTGACGGCCGGCAAGAATCAGCCGATGCGAGTCACGGCCGTCGAGCACGGGTTGCAGGTGGTGGCCTTCGATGGAGCGATGCCATTTTATGTATTAAGCGACTCTGCAACGGCATCGCCTGCTCAGGAGTGGTACCGCAATTTCGATCTTGCCGTCGAACGGGCGCGCGGACTTCCGGACCGCACTGACCACTTTTTCGCGGGTGAGTTTCGGGCCACGATCGCGCCGGGAGAATCGCTCACGATGGTTGCCAGCACGTCGGCGGCGCCTTCGCTCATCGGCGAAGCGGCTTTTGCAAAGCGCCAGAGCGAAACGGGCGCGCTGCTCGATCGATTCTTCGCGGCGAACGTAGTGACCGGTCGCAAAGCTCCACCAGCCATTCAGCAACTTGTTCTCGCGGCGGATCAATTCATCGCGGCGCGCCCGCTCGATGGCGCGGCCGATGCTAAAACGATCATGGCCGGATATCCGTGGTTCAACGATTGGGGACGCGACACCATGATCGCCCTGCCGGGACTGTGCCTCGCGACAGGCCGGCCGGAACTGGCGCGCAACATTTTGCGAACGTTCGCCCGCTTTGTGAGCGAAGGCATGCTGCCCAATCAATTTCCGAGCGCCGGCGCGCCGCCTGTTTACAACACGGTGGATGCCACACTGTGGTACTTCGAGGCGGTGCGGCAGTATTTTGATGCGACCAGCGACATGGGATTGCTGCACGAATTGTTTCCAGTGCTTGACGACATTATCGAGGCGCACGTGCGCGGCACGCGTTACCACATTCACGTCGATCCGGCCGACGGATTACTGTACGCCGGTGAGCCGGGCGTGCAATTGACCTGGATGGACGCGAAGGTCGGCGGCCGCGTGGTGACGCCGCGCATCGGAAAACCCATCGAAGTGAACGCGCTTTGGCTCAATGCCGCGGCAACGATGTCGAAATTCGCTCGACGCATGGGCCGGGATGCCGCCCGCTACGAAGGGCTCGCCAAGTGCGCCCGGACCGGCTTCGCAAAATTCTGGAATTCCGGGAAGCAATTTTGTTTTGATGTGATCGATTCCCCGGATAGCGGGGATGGCAAGGACTCCGCGCTGCGGCCCAATCAGATTTTTGCGGTCTCGCTGCCGGAAACCGCGCTGACCGAGGAGCAGCAGCGCGCCGTTGTCGATGTGTGCGCGCGCGAACTTCTCACTTCTTTCGGGCTTCGCAGCCTGGGCCGCGCGGAGTCCGGTTATCGAGGGCGCTACGCGGGAAGCCCGGAAGAACGGGACGACGCCTATCACCAGGGCACCGTGTGGGGATGGCTTCTCGGTCCATTCGCGCTGGCTCATTTGCGCGTCTATGGGAATGCACGCGAGGCGATGTCTTTTCTGGAACCGATGTTTGGCCATATCAGGGCCGCCGGGCTCGGGACGGCCAGCGAAATTTTTGATGGCGATCCGCCGTTCACGCCGAACGGGTGTATTGCGCAGGCGTGGACGGTTGGGGAAACCCTGCGGGCCTGGCGAGAGATCGCGGCAGTAAGCAAACAGGAAGCAGGGATGTAAAGCTTTCGTGGCGCTACTAGCGGCGATAACCGCCGAACCTGCCCCCCCAGCCTCTGCCGAAACCTCCGTAATATCCAAAGCCGACGTAGGGCCCAGGGTACCAGCCATACGCATATGGATAGCCATATCCATATCCATACGGATAGCCATAGCCAGGATAAGCGGCGTAAGGATAAGGCTGCGGTCCGGACCTTTCCATGCCCGGCCGGCCTTGCGATGCGCGCGAATCGTAATCCGATTGGTTCACGGGTTGAAACGCAAACTGGCTATTTTCCGTCGAGATCGTTACCGGCGCCTGCAGGCGGAAGGAAAGAACGGTCTCGGGAGGGATAACCGTCGGCTTGCCGTTGGTGGACATCACGCCGATGAGTCCGGCGGTCGCGCCGACTCCCGCTCCAATCGCAGCGCCGGTGCCGCCACCAGCAATCGCGCCAATCACAGCGCCCATGCCAGTCGTCGTGCCGACCACCGCGGCGTCACGCCCATAGGCAGTGCCGGCAGAGGTTTGGAACAGCTGCGTTTGAAGAGGTACCTGCTGGCCGTCGACCAATGTCAACGTGGGTAATTCCACTCCCAATTGCGAGGGTCCATTGCCGTGGCCGCCCTTTTTCACGATCGAGACTCGGCCTGTTTGCGACTGGCCGCGGCGAGCCACAACCCATCCGTTCACGACGATGGGCTGATCGATGTTGGCGCTGAAATTGTCGCCGGTTACGCTGCGATCGCTGGAGAGCCATTCGTCGATGCGCACGCGGACAACAGTCCCGGCCGGCAAGGTCAGCGATTGCGGCAGCGCTGGTTGGTTCGGCTGTCCTTGCGCCTGCGGGTCCGGTTGCTGCTGCGAAGGACCGTATGAATGTCCCTGATCCCGAGAATCCGGGGGAGCAACATTGCCCTGGACTTCGCCGGGTTGATCAGGCTGATTCTGTTGTGCGGCGGCCGGCAACGCGCCGACGCAAAAAGCCAATCCTAAACCGAGTATCGGCAAGTATTTCAATGGGATCCAATTATTTTTGCCTGTGACTTTGAGGATCATAAGATCTTGCTCCTTGCAAATCTTTGTCAGCCAGCCTTGATCGCTGGGTGTAAAAACATTAACGGCAATGGCTGATTCTTATAACAACTTTGATGATTATAAGTTGCTGCGGAGTTGTCTGAGGAAAATGAGATGTTTTCCGGCAGGTTCCATGATTCCACATGCGGTAATGGAACATTTTGGGAGAATAACCCACCCTTGACCGTCCGTGGCGTACGGTCCGGCGAAAAATGAATTTGCTCCGCGCCCCGTTTGCAACGAGGAGGCAGCGGGATCATAGTCAAAGGCCCCACCCTTCGCGAGGCACGAAGGATGGGGCGCCTAATTCGTTTGGACGCAGGTGCTGTGTGAAACAGCAAGCGGCAATTCGCGGCGCGCTTCATCGGCGGATCTCAGCGACGATGCGCGCGGCGAATTGCTGAACGTCCCGGCGACTAGGTTTTTGGCTTCTTCGGTTTTTTCTTTTCGCGTTTTGGTGCGTTTTTGTTTCCCATGAGCATAGCTTGCCATGAATTTCTGCGCTTGGCTAGAACTTATGAATATGAAAATTCGTCGCCGCGAGGGAGTCATAGCCTTTGACACGGGATGTCAGTTAAGATTGCTCCTCCGGTGCCATCACAGCGAATTCGTGGAAGCAGAGGTGCCATGCCCTCGAAGTGGCCTTTGACAGTTGTCGTGTTTTTCCTGAGTTCGGCTGCTTTTATGGCCACGCGGGCCGCCTCTCAGTCTGCCTCTCCGGCCGCGCAACCTGCGCCAGCTGCGCAGCAAGGCGGAGCGCAACAAATGGGATCCGCGCAGTCGGGCTATGTGTTGAAGGTAACCACGCGGCTCGTGACGCTGGATCTTATCGCCACGGATTCCCGTGGAAATCCGGTGCGCGACCTCAAGCCGGACGAACTTCAAATTTTTGAAGAGCATAAAGCGCAGCAGAAAATCGAGCACTTTGAATATTTTGAAAAATTGGCCGGAGCGGCCGCGCCGGAAAGTTCCGCTTTCGCAAATCGCAAACGAGCGAACGTCATCTCCAACCAATTGCCACTGGATCAGTTGAAGATTCCGCCGACTGTTTTGTTGATAGATAGTTTGAACACGCAGACTTCGAACCAGCAGCAGGGGCGGGCTCACATGATGCAGTTGTTGAGGACCCTCCCGCCGGAGACTCCGGTAGCTGTTTTTCTGCTGGGCAGTTCCTTGAGAATCCTGCAGGGATTCACGAGCGACGGATCGCTTCTGCGCGCCGCGCTGGATCAAGCCGTGGCAGGGAACACGATTATAAAAGATCCGATCCTGGACACCGAAAACTCTTCCAGCTACTTCGAGAATTCCACCGCGGGGATGGACACAAGCCAAGGGCTGGCAAGCCAACTCGGCGAGGTTCAGAATTTTGAGAAGGAAGAGTATTCCATGACCATCGATCTGCGAGCCAAGGAAACGCTCGGGGCGATGGCTCAGATTGGGCAATACCTCAGCGGAATTCCCGGACGGAAAAATTTAATCTGGCTGTCGGAATCCTTTCCGCTGTCCATCGCGCCCGATCCGGATACCGGCAACAATCCATTTGCCGGCATTCGGGATTATGCCGAGCAAGTGAAACTCGTTGCCAATGTCCTCACGGATGCTCAAGTGGCCGTATACCCGATGGATGTTCGCGGGCTCCAGGCGAATCAGGTTTTTTCGGCATCCCAGAATACAAGCCGCCCTCAGACCCTGATGACCGGGCCGCGGATTGCCGGCCAGCTGAACCAGGAGGACATCGACCTGCAGCAATCGCAAGGAACCATGGATGAAATTGCCCAGGATACCGGCGGCAAAGCGTGCAAGAACGGCAATGACCTGACCGGCTGCGTGATGACGGCGCTGAAAGACAGCTCCGCGTATTACGAAATGTCGTTCTATCCTCAGAAAGTCAACTGGGACGGGAGATATCACAAGATTGTTGTGAAGACGTCGCGGCCGGGAGTGAAGCTGGTTTATCGCCGCGGCTATTATGCGTTTGACGCATCTTCGCTCGCGAAGAAGCAGTCGCCGGAAGATCATCTGCATCAGGCGTGCGCCGATCAACTGCCCTCGACGACCATCCCTCTTACCGTGCAAGCTCTTCCTCCGAGCCAATCCGGAAATTCGCAGGGGAGCCTGCAATATTTGCTTTTGATCTCAGCGGCCGGACTGGGTTCCACGCAAGGGGGTGGTTCGTACAATCTGAACGTCAGGCTGGCCGACTGCGAATTCGCGCAGAAGAATACGGTTTTTAAATTCAACGAGAGGGAATTGACGAAAACAGTCTCCGCGGAAATATTCCGTAGCTGGCAGACTACCGGCATTCCCGATCACGTGGCCTTGAAGCCGGCGGCGGATACTCGGAGGATTCGCCTGGTGGTTCTCGATGTGTCTTCGGGGCTGACCGGCGCAATCGACATTCCCGTGCTGCCGGCGGAAATTGCCAAGGCCGCCGCGCCTGTTGCGCCGCCGGCGCCCGTCGTGACGACTCCGTATCTGGAATTGCCTGACAAAGTAAAAGCGCCTTCGCAGCCCAAGGTGGTGGCCTCCGTGACATTTCATTTAAATTCCGGCGCATCGGCAACGCTCGACTGGAGTGGCGACAGCGTGCTCTATCAGCCTGTGGGAGACATGCCCGTAAGCCAGGCTGCAAAAGGATTTTCCAGCTACGCATTCGGCGGGCGATTCCATTGCCAGGATGGGCATTTTGTTGCAGTGGACGCGGCAGATGGAGAGCCGGAGCTGCGGTTCACGTTTCACAATCACCACGGAAAAATGCTCGTTGTGGACTTGAAGGGCGAGCAGCCGGTTTATTTGGGCGATCTGCCAGTCGATCCCAGCGCCCAATCGCTCTTCGATCAGGTGTGGAAGTCGAGCCACTGCCAGGAACAATAAAGTTCATCGCAGCCCGCAAGGAAACTTCTCCACAGCGCAAACATCGTTGTAGCCCGCCTCTTCAGAGGCGGGGAATCCTTCTCGTAGCGAGAAATTCGGGCTAAAATCCCGGTCCGTGATCCCTGAATCCGGAATTCGCCTGGGCACGTCAGCGTTTACCGCGGCTGGCTGGGAGGAGGCTTTTTACCCCGCGGGAATGAAACCCGCCGATTATCTGAGCTACTACGCGACTCGCTTCGATACCGTGGAATTGGACAACACGTTTTACCGCACTCCCGCGATTTCCACGGTGAAGGGCTGGTATGCGAAAACCCCGCCGGGATTTTTGTTTGCGGCAAAAGTGCCTCAGGTCATCACGCATGAGAAAGCGCTGGCGGATTGCGACGAAGATTTCCGCGATTTTTTAAAAGCGATGGATTGCCTCGGCGAAAAACTGGGTCCGCTGCTCCTGCAATTCGGGTACTTCAATAAGAAAGCATTTCCCGGGGTGAACGAATTTCTTGCGCGTCTCGCGCCGTTTCTAAAAAGGATCCCCGCGGGATATCGCTTCGTCGTGGAAATTCGCAACAAGAATTGGCTCGTGCCCGCATTCATTGACGCGCTCAGAGAACACCACGTCGGGCTGGCGCTGGTGGACCAGGCCTGGATGCCGCGTCCGAAGGAGCTCTTCGAGCGATTCGATCCGATCACGACGGATCTTGCGTACGTGCGCTGGCTCGGCGATCGCAAGGGCATCGAGCAAAAAACGAAAACGTGGAACAAAATTATCGTGGACCGGACGGCGGAACTGGACGATTGGGTCGAGGTGTTGAAGAAAGTTCACGAACGGAAAATTCAGATTCTCGCGTTCGCGAATAATCATTATGCCGGGTTCGGGCCGGGAACGATTGAAGAGTTTCGAGCGCTCTGGCGGCGCGCCAACGGGTAGTTGTTTTGAGTGGCGCAGGCTTCAGCATGTGGGTTTTAGTTTGTGCAAAGTCCAAAACCCACAGGCTGAAGCCTGCGCCACTAAATGCAAAATTTAATGGATCACGACTGATTCTTCGGCGAGACCGGCGTTCTGTTGCTTTGCGGGCGCATTGCTGCGCAGGCGAAGGCTCAGGAAAGTTGCGGCAGCGGCGCACAGGGCGGGAATCGATCCGGCAAGAAGAATTTCGCGCGGAGTCCAATCCAGCTTCAGCATCATGCCGCCAAGAATGGGACCGACAATCGAACCGATGCGCCCGACTCCGAGGCACCAGCCGATTCCCGTGGACCGGATCGAAATTGGATAGAACGTGGCGGCGACGGCGGAAAGGCCACCCTGTGCGCCCTGGACCACGAAACCCAGAACGAATGTGATGGACATCATGAGCGGAAAAGAATTCGAGTAGGCCAGGGAAGCGATCAGAAGAGTGGTGCACAAGAACTCCGTCAGCAAAACCGGGAAGGCGCCCCAGCGATTCATGAAAGTTCCTTCGATGAAGGATCCCGCAATCCCTCCCACGCTGAATAACATGACCGCCGTCGCCCCCGCGGAAACCGGTTTGCCGGTTTGCCGAAGCAAAGCGGGCAACCAGAACACCACGAAATACAGCATCAGGAGATTCATAAAAAAGGGAATCCACAGCAGAATCGTTCCGGCCGTGCGGCCTTCCGTGAACAAACTAACGACGGGAGCGTTTCTGCGCTGATCCTGGTGTTGCGAGCGAGTCAATGGCGTTTCCGCAAGATCGGGCGAAATGCGCGCCAGAATTTTTAAGATTTTTCGCCAGTCTGCGCCGGACACTTCGAGGTAGCGCACCGATTCAGGAAGGATCGTGA
>PMOP01000136.1 GCA_003161495.1 Acidobacteriota bacterium
GCGGTGCCGTAGGCCAGCACTTCCGTGACGCCCTGCATAACTTCGGTGGCATCGTAGCGCATCGCGATTACCGCGTTCGCGCCATGTTCGGCGGCGTGCTGCATCATTAATTCGTACGCCACTTCCCGCGTGTTCTCGCAAAGCTCGGTAAGAATCGTGATGTTTCCGCCGAGGATGGTCTGCAATCCGGCGCCGATGGAGCCGAGCAGGCTGCGCGAACGGACAATGATGCCGCGCACAATCCCGTAATTCCGCGCGATGCGATAGCCGGGCAATTCCTGTGACGTTGTCACCATCATGGTTTCGACGCGGACGGGCATGGGAGTATCTCCTTGTGTACGGATTCGCTTCATACGAATAGTAACTGGCTCGTCAGTCGGCCACGCGGGAAATTTATCTGTTATGCTCCCGCCTGTACCTTTTGGTTATAAGCGGTTACGAGGCAGGCGATGCTCACACTGTTTTACGTGCTCGTCCTCGAACAGATTTTGCAGGGTCTCTACAATCTCTGGGACGGCCTGGGCTGGCTTCGACTGGCGCAGCGGCGCGCCGGCACGCATAGCGGATTTTACGCGCCGCGCGTGGCGCTGTTTTGCCCGGTGAAGGGCGCCGAGCCGGGCCTGGAACAAAATATTTCCGCGCTCGTTTCTTTCAACTACCCCGATTACGAAATTTTTTTTGCAATGGCCAGCGCCGACGATCCCGCGCGCAAAATCATTGAGCGCATCACCGCGGGCAGCAAGCGCAAAATTCACATGGTGATTGCCGGACGGCCAAGCGAATGCGGAGAAAAAGTGAACAATCTCCGGGCGGCCGTTCTGCAGGCCGCGGAAGGATTCGACGTTTACGTATTTGCCGATTCCGACGGGCGTCCCGGCCGTAGCTGGCTGTCGCGGCTGGTGGCGCCACTCGCGGATTCCAACCTCGGCGCGGTGACCACGTTTCGCTGGTTTTTTCCGCAAACCGGCGGATTCTGGAGCGCGCTCGCGTCCGCCTGGAATGCGCCCGTTGCAACGTATCTGGGCGAGCATCGTGGAAATTTCTGCTGGGGAGGCGGGACTGCGATCCGCCGCGAGCGCTTCGAGCAATGCAACGTATTGGAATTCTGGAATGGTTCCGTCAGCGACGATTTTTCGCTCACTCACGCGTTGCGCCAATACGGGCTGCCCATCCAATTCGCGCCGGAGTGCATCGTCCCCACGATTTTCGATTGCAACGCCGCCAGCCTGCTGGAATTCACGAATCGGCAGATGATCATTACGCGAGTGTACGAATCGAGGCTGTGGTTCCGGGGCGGCCTCGCCCATTCGCTGTACTGCGGAGCTGTCCTGCTGGGAGCCGGATTATTTGTCACCAATATGATTACGGGCGCGTCGGGCGTTCAACTTTTGCTGCTGGCCTTTATTCCGCCGGTGCTTTCCATGGGACGCGGCGTGCTTCGCCTGGCCGCGATCATGGAAGTTCTTCCGGATTGGAAAACGAAATTGCTGGCCGACGGATGGATCTGGACATTCCTTGCGGCGATCACGCCGTTTCTGGCTTTGTGGAACACGCTGGTGGCACTGTTCGGCCGGCAAATACGCTGGCGCGGCGTGCGCTACAAACTTCTCTCACCCGGCCAAACGCAAATCTTGATGCGTTAACTTCAGGCGGCATTCTCTGTGTCCTCGTTTTTCTCTGTGTCCTCTGTGTTGAGGTTTTAGCGGCGTAAAACAAAATCAAAAACTTAACACAGAGGGCACAGAGAAAAGCGAGAACGCAGAGAATTCCAGGAAGGACAGGGATGGTAGAGGCGAAAGTTTCAGCTTCCCGACAAAAACGGGAAGTGGGCCGATGCGGCCATGAAAAAAATCATCGGAAAACTGAGCCAGAAATTGATTTGCATGGTAAGCATGGCAACTCGTGCGAGATTCGCAGCTTCGGGCGGCATGGGCGTTCCTTGCGCCGAAGCGGCGCGAGTCCACGCAATCAATCGCTTCTGGCAGCGCCAGGCGATCCCCCACACGTTCAAAAATAAAATGGTGCCCAGCCCGCCGCCGATCGCAATGCACAGCGTGCGATTACTCGCTCCGGGTTGCGCCAAAAGCGAAACGACCAGCCAGGAAACTGCCGCCATCACAAAAAACACCAGCGCGCCCGCCACGATGGGATTGCCCAGCGGTCCTCCGGCTTTAATCAACGCCATCTCAATGGCAAATGCCGCGAGCCAGCACGCCAGCCATATTCCGATCCACGCGCCCCATGCATGCGGCCGCCCCGCGTTGACCGCATCGGTCTTCGCCAGAATCATAAAATAGCGAAATCCCGCCAGCCAACCGGCCACGGCGCTCCACCGCAGCCACCAGAGCCCGCGAGACGCAATTTCAGGGAACACCTTGGCGCGAGTTGCAGGATCGAGGACTTTCAACGAAGGGGCCACTGCCAGGACGAAAAAGTACAAAAAACCCAGCCAAAGAAACCCAGCCACAATGTGCATCCAGCGCAACGAAATTTGCTCGATACTTGCCGGATTGGAGGCAAAGGTCACGTCCAGTTTGAAGAAAACAAACGAGAACGACCATGCCGCCCATCCACTCGAAAGAGTCATAACGACCCCCCTTTTCACCATCCAGTCCCGATTTGGCATTGTATGACACTCTGAGCGCCGAAGGTGTGTACATCCGGCTAAATAGTGCAAATTTTTCTTGTACAGGGAAATCTCTACCGGGACTCAGGTGAATACAGTACTTGATTGAGGCCCAACTCCTTGCGATTCTACGTCGTTCTTTTGTCCGGGATGGAAGGCTGCTTGCAGAGGCACTGTGTTCCTTGGAGCCTCGTGTAAAACGAGTGGTCGTTCCTAGAGGCATGGCTTGAATTTTTTCAAGGAAAAGCCAGGGATGCAATTTATCCTTGGGACGCGCCCTATCCCGACCTGCTGGTAGTCCTGCTCCAAGGGTGCGGCTAAGCTTCGTTGGATGCCCAAACTGTTTCGTTTTGAATTTAACAAATTAAATTTGGTCTGTTTTTTTGGCATGGACCGAAGACTGTGAGGCTATCCTGATACCCAGACGAAAGCAGTCCGTCGAAGCGCAAAACCAAAATTCACCGTTTCTAATGCGGAGCTTTGTCCTGTGCGAGCGCGCCTCCGGCGCAGTACGCTTCCGCGTCGAGGCGGATCCAGACGGCAGCATGCCGGTGGAGAAGATTGCCGGTTTGCTTGCGGTGCATTGTCTCGTACGCGGACAGGCGCCGGAAGATTACGAATTGCTCGTTGTTCCCCGAGAGTCACTCCTGGACGCGGCAGCGGAGCGCGCGCAGGAACTTCTGGCTGCGGGACGTGCCCTTGGCGCGGGCGTGAAGGTAAGCCGCCGCGAGCAGGAAGTGTTGGACTGCATTGTGCAGGGCTTCACGAACAAGGAAATTGCGGCGAAGCTGAACGTGGCGGAACGCACCGTAAAGTTTCACGTTTCTTCCCTGTTGGCGAAGTTCGGCGTCGCCGATCGCGTGGCCCTGAGCCGCGAAGCGTCGCTCGGCCGCATGCCGTCCCATTCCGCAACGACCCCGCTGACCCCGGAAACATTGTTTGGCTTTTCGGTCCGCGGTCATCAAGCCACGGCAGACGATTCCGTTGTGACCGCTGCGCCCGACAGGGCCAGTGCTCCGCCGCGGGAAGCTCCTCGCTCGCGCAGTCGCCTGTTGCCGATTTTACGCGAGCGCTTTGCCACCTAAGCGATGGCGGGTTTTCTGCCGCTTAGGGCAGCTCGCATCCCAACCACTTCGCAACTTCTGAGAAAGAGAAACGGCCCATCCGAATCGATCTTCGGATGGGCCGTTGATTTTTTCCCGAACATTCTGGAAGGTCACACCGTCGTGCCGGATACTTCCCAATTTACCGGTGGCCTTTTTATATGCAGGGTCTACTTCGCTGCCGAAAAATGGCTCGCGACTTCGTCCCAGTTAACGACGTTCCACCAAGCCTCGATGTAATCCGGGCGGCGATTTTGATATTTCAGGTAGTAGGCATGTTCCCAGACGTCCAGGCCCAAGATGGCTTTTCCGCCGGCCATCAGCGGATTGTCCTGGTTGGGAGTGGATTCAATCGCCAGCTTGCCGTCCTTGACAACGATCCAGGCCCAGCCGGAGCCGAACCGGCCCACTCCAGCCGCCGCGAATTTCGTCTTGAAATCGGCAAACGAGCCGAACGAAGATTTGATTGCCTCCGCCAGCGCGCCCTTGGGTTCGCCGCCTCCGCCTTTTTTCATGAGTTTCCAAAACATCGAGTGATTCCAGTGGCCGCCGCCGTTATTTCGGACGGCCGCGCGAATATTTTCGGGAACTCGGTCAAGGCTCTTGAGAAGCTGATCGATCGATAATGCCTGCAGATCGGCGTTTCCCTCGAGGGCCTTGTTCAAGTTCGTGACGTATGCGTTGTGATGTTTGTCGTGATGAATTTCCATCGTCATTTTATCGATGTAGGGCTCCAGGGCATCGGGAGCGTACGGAAGCGGTGGAAGAACGTGGGCCAAAGGACCCTCCTTTTGTGACGTTGCAGCCTGCTGTGACATGGATACCTCCTTACTAGACTTGGATGATAGCTCACTGTCACTGGGCAATTTCATTCTAACCCCGAGCATCGGGCGGCACAACCGGAGGGGTCAAGAACTGTGGATATTTGGCGGCTAAGCCAAGACGGCCGAGCGCCCATTGCGCGTGTTCCGCGAGGATGGCGTCGCCAGATGCGGCGAACTGCGAAAGGCGCGCGCAAATTTCCGCGTAACGCGGCTCATTCGCGTGCAGACCTGAATTTCCGATTGCGACGCAGGCATTGCGCACGAGCCCGCGCCACTTCGCGCGCTTCACCGGGCTTCGGCGGAACACGGCGCGGAATTCCTCTTCGGTGAGCGAGATCAGCCATTCCAGTTCCGGCGAAAAAAGCGAGCGCTCCTCACTGCGGCGCGGCTGGAAATTCGGCAGCGGCGTCTCCGGCGCGCGGCGATTCCACGGGCAAACATCCTGGCAAATGTCGCAGCCGAAAACGTGCCGCCCGATGGGTTCGCGCAAATCGGGCGGAATTGTGCCGCGCAACTCGATGGTCAGATAAGAAATGCAGCGGCGGGCGTCAAGAACGTAGGGCTCGACGAGAGCGTCCGTCGGGCATGCGTCGATGCACAAGGTGCAGTTGCCGCACAAATCGGGCGCCGGCATTTCCGCGGCGTCCAGCGATGGCGCGAGTTCGAGCGTCGTCACGATCACGCCCAGAAACAACCACGAACCCAGCTCTTCATTGATGAGGCAGGTGTTTTTCGCGAGCCAGCCGAGCCCCGCATATTTCGCGGCTACGCGTTCGACGATGGGGCCGGTGTCCACATACGCTCGCGCGTCAAAGGGTTCCGGAAATTCCGCACGCAAACGCTCGAGCAGCGCTTCGAGTTTTTCGCCGAGGACGTGGTGATAGTCGTCGCCCCAGGCATAACGCGAGATCCATCCGCGAGGGCCCGTGCTTGCTTCCGGTTGTTGCCGCGCTTCCGTGGAAGCAGGCAGCGCCGTATTGTAATTGAGCGCACACACGATCACGCTGCGCGCGCCTTGCATCGCGCTCGCCGGCGAACGGCGCCGCTCGTCGTGCAGGTAGCGCATTTCGCCGGCGTGGCCGCGCTCGAGCCATTCCTCCAAATGCGCCAGTTCCGGAAACTCCGCAGCGGGAGCAATGCCGCACAGATCAAATCCTACCGCGCGCGCAACCTCAATCGTCCGCGCCGCCCGATTACCATTCGTCATGGGAAGATTTTAGTAGGACNNNNGAAAGAAGTCAAAAGAAGACAGGCTGAAGCCCGTCCTACCGAAACGGATGTACCCTTCCGTCTCGGGATTTCATCCAACGCGTGGCAAGAAAAGCAGCGTGTAAGAAAGGGTCAAGATGATCAGGCGCAAGCTGGGCAAAACCGGATTGGAAATATCTCCACTCGTTTTCGGAGGAAACATCTTCGGCTGGACGGTGGATCAAGCCACATCTTTCAAATTGCTCGATGCCTTTGTGGCTGCGGGTTTCAATTCCGTCGATACGGCGGACATGTACTCGAAGTGGGTTCCGGGCCATGTGGGCGGCGAGTCTGAGACGATTCTCGGCGAATGGATGAAGCGCAGCGGGAATCGCAGCAAGATTATCGTCGCCACCAAAGTCGGCATGGAAATGGGCGAGGGGAAAAAAGGGCTGTCGAAATCCTACATCCTGCGCGCCGCGGAAGATTCCCTGCGGCGTCTGCAAACGGACTACATCGATTTGTATCAATCGCACATGGACGACCAGGACACACCGCTGGAAGAAACATCGGGAGCCTACGCGGACCTTATCAAGCAAGGCAAGGTCAGAGCGATCGGCGCTTCCAACTTCAAGGCGGAGAGACTCGCCGCGGCGCTGGAAACAAGCAGGAAATTCGGCTTGCCGGCGTATCAGACTCTTCAACCCAACTACAGCCTCATCGAACGCGCGGAGTACGAGAGCAGCCTGGAACCGCTCTGCCAAAAGGAAGGTCTGGGCGTCATCAATTATTTTCCGCTGGCCGGCGGATTTCTTACCGGCAAATATCGTTCGGAAGTCGACTTGGCGGGAAAAGCCAGGGCGCGCAATGTCACCAAGTATCTCAACGCTCGTGGCTACAAAATTCTCGGCGCTCTCGATCAGGTCGCGAAAAAATACAACGCTACTCCCGCCAGGATTTCTCTGGCGTGGTTGCTGGCGCGCCCCAGCATCACCTCGCCCATCGTGAGCGCGACAAGCCTGGAGCAGCTGAAAGATTTATTTTCTTCGGTTGAATTGCAGCTGGACCGCGATTCCATCGAATTTCTCAATCAGGCCAGTTCTTAGTAGTTGTCTCGCAAACAGGTTTTGCGGTTTGCAATAAGATTCGCGTGCAATGAATTGAGTTTTGCTTGATGTAGCGCCCGCCTTCAGGCGGGCATTTTGGAGTCGAGCAGATGCCCGCCTAAAGGCGGGCGCTACAAACAACAGAAACAACCTGTTAGTGAACCCACGCGAGCCACAACCATCCAAAAGCAAGCGTCACCAAAGTAATGGGCACTCCAGCGCGCAAGTATTGCCCAAACGTGATGCGCACTTCCGGCCTGGCGCGTTCCACAACAATAATGTTGGCGACCGACCCCGTGATCGTTAGATTTCCGGCGAGCGTACTGGCCATGGCCAGCATCAGCCAGCCCTGCTGCGGATTCGCAAATTGCGGCACCATCGATTTCAACAGCATCACCGCCGGAACATTGCTCACGATGTTGCTGAGCGCCGCCGTGGCGATCGCAAAGGTCGAGGAGTTCTGCAGATTCCACCTTTGGCCGACTTCCAGCAGGCGCGCCGTCAAACCTACATTTTCAGCGCCTCCCACAATCAGAAACAATCCTACGAAGAAAACCAGCAGTCCCCAATCCACTTCGTCATAAACGAGGCGCGGCTCATGCCTCCGCGTCATCAGCATCAGCGCCGCGCCCACCGCCGCCACCAGTGCCGGTGGCAATCCGGCCAGAAATCC
>PMOP01000278.1 GCA_003161495.1 Acidobacteriota bacterium
GTCTACTACGACATCACCTGGACAGGTTTTTTGGGCGCGAAAGTTCCTGAAAAATGCGCGAAGATTTTCTCGATCGTGCACGATGCCCGCGATGCGGCCGTAAATTTTGTGAGGGAAAATGTGAGCGCCGGCCGCGCCATCGAAGGCTGGCAAGTGGACCGCGCCGCCCGCGAAGTCATTCGCAAAGCAGGTTTCGCGAAATATTTCGTGCACCGCACCGGCCACAACATCGGACAGGAAGTGCACGGCGCGGGCGCAAACATGGACAGCCTCGAAACGCGCGACATTCGCCGCATCATCCCGCATACTTGCTTTTCCGTCGAGCCGGGAATTTACTTGCCCGAATTCGGCGTGCGCAGTGAAGTGAACGTCTACATCGGCGACGGCAAGGCGGAAGTGACAGGCGCCGTGCAGACGGAAATGTTAAGGCTGCTTGCTTGAAGATAAGGGCGACTCACGTGGATGAAACGATGAAAAGGGAAGCACTCAAAGGCACCCAGATGATGGGCATTGTCGCCGCGCTCGCCGGCTGGATTGTTCCCGGCCTGGGCCATCTCTTGCTGCGCCGATGGAGCAAAGCCGCCGTTTATTTTCTGTGCGTCGGCGGATTGGCATGCGCCGGGCTCGCCATGCGCGGGGGCGTTTTCGGGTCAAGCGCGGAAGATTTGTTCGATCGCCTCGGATTTTTTGCCGACCTCGGCGCCGGAATCTTTTATTTTCTCGCGCACCAGATTCAGGTCGCGGGCCCCGATGTCTCCCACGCCACCGGTGACTACGGAACCCGCCTGTTCGCCGCAGCCGGCATGCTCAACATCCTCACCGTACTCGAAGCCTACGATATCGGGCGAGGAGGCGAGTCAAGATGAACGCCTTGTTTGGCAACCTCACCCATTTTCAGGCGCTGTTATTTTTTGCCCTCGTAGTATCCGTAACTTTCGCATTTCTTTCTAAACGAGAAATTGCGGATCGCGTGAAATACACCCTGTGGGCTTTTTTAGCCTTCCTTCTAGTCGCCATCGGCATCGGCTGGCTGATGTATCCATTCTCGCAATAGAACGTATTGCTTCGGCTCCCGATAGATTTTTCTGAGAGTCCCGAAGGGACGCCATACCGTAGCCCACCACGGAAGTGGTGGGAACACTTCCAAGAAAATGCGCGAGTCCCGTCAGGGACGACACAATCTTCAAGCACAAACTCGTCTAACCGTCGATCACCCACTTCAATTCCGCTAGGGGGGTACGATGATCCTTTCCTATGCCACGCACTCACCCGATTTGCCCCGCACCTGAGGCTTTGCTACACTGGAATCCGATGTCATCCATTCTGAGAGAAGCTGGGGAAACGTTCACCACGCTCGTAAAAGGCTTCCGCGTCACTTTCCGCAACATGCTGCGGAAAACCGTCACCGAAAATTATCCCGAAGAGCCCGTTCATTTCCAACCTCGTTACCGCGGCATCCACGTTCTTCATCGCGATGAAAACGGACTGGAAAAATGCGTCGGATGTTTCTTGTGCGCCGCCGCCTGCCCGGCCCGTTGCATTTACATCGAAGCCGCGGAAAACACCAATACCCAGCGAATTTCCGCGGGCGAACGCTACGCCAGCGTTTACAACATCGATTATTCGCGCTGCATTTTTTGCGGCTATTGCGTGGAAGCGTGCCCGACTGACGCCATTACCCACGGACATGGCTTCGAGCTCGCCACGACCAACATAAATGCCATGATCTATCGCAAGGAAAAGCTGCTCGAAAAAACTCCCTCAGCACTTTAATATTTGCCCGTGTTCTTCTTTGTTTTCCGTACAGCGCCTTTGATCGGCGCTGCAGGCGTTGTCATTCGCATGGGATCAAGAATTTTCCGCAGCGTAATTGCGTCCAATAAATTCCTCTCCAACACAATTTCCGCCACAGGCCTTTCCGTTCTCACACTTTCCTTGGCGATTTCCGCCGCCGCCGCATATCCAATGTATGGATTTAGCGCGGCCGCAATGGCAATCGTGACATTCGCATAGTAACGGCATCGTTCTTCTTTCGCCGAAATTCCGTCAATACACTTTGTTCTTAGTACTCGCATTGTGTTCTTCAGAATTTCCGCCGAATGCAGCACATTCCACGCCATCGCCGGCATCATCACATTAAGTTCCAGTTGCCCCGCCTGTACTGCCATCGCTGTAACCATATCTGCTCCCACCGCCTGGAATCCCACCATCGCCGTCAGTTCCGCCATCACCGGATTCACTTTCCCCGGCATGATCGACGAGCCCGGTTGCAGCGCGGGCATTTCGATTTCCGCAAGACCCGTATTCGGTCCGCTTGACAGCAGCCGAAGATCGTTGCTGATTCGGATCAGTTCCAGCCCCAGATTGCGCAGCGAGGAAGAAGCAACACTCATTGCCAGGTTCGATTGCATGGCATAACGAAGATCGTCTGTTGCGCGCAACGCCTGCCCCGAAATTTTGCTCAAGTGTTTAACCACAAGTTTCTGAAATTTCGGATGCGTATTCACGCCCGTTCCTACTGCCGAGCCGCCCAGTCCCACCTCTTTCAGCAGCCCCAGCGCATATTCCAAAACTCCCTCGCATCGGCGCATCGCCGTAGCGTAAGCCGCAAATTCCTGCCCCAGTCGAATCGGCACCGCATCCATCAGGTGCGTTCGTCCCGATTTTAAAATCCGATCGAACACTTTCGCTTTTCGTGAAAATGATTTCGCCAGATCCCCAGTCGCCGCCAGGACATCCTCAATCAAAAACACGGACGCCAACCGCATCGCCGTAGGGAAAACGTCATTAGTCGATTGCGAGCAATTCACATGATCATTCGGATGGCACAGCGCATAATCCCCTCGCCTGCCACCCAGAAGTTCATTCGCCCGATTCGCGATCACCTCATTCGCGTTCATGTGAAAGGAAACCCCAGCCCCAGCCTGGTAAACATCCACAACAAATTCCCCATTCCACTTCCCCGAAATCACTTCAGCAGCCGCCCGCTGAATAGCCTTCGCGCGCCTTGTGTCGATCAATTGCAACTCCCAGTTCGCAATTGCGCCGGCCTTCTTAATCATCCCCATAGCGCGAATCAGCTGTGGATGCGCTCCGTACCCACTAATCGGATAATTTTCAACCGCGCGCCGTGTCTGAATCCCATAGTAAGCATAAAAAGGCACTTCATGCTCTCCCAGTGAATCCTTCTCCATTCTCATTTTCATTCTCATTTGGCTCCATTGACATCCTTAAGAAAGGTTAGCGATGCCTCAGGCGGTACAAATTGAAACTCAATCCGAGCAGCTGGGCTTGACGCTTCTGCGTGCGCAGCGAGTGACCCGGTGCGCGGGCAGAAATCTTGCGTGTTACCGAACTGAACATGCTCTCGATCAGTGATCGGCGCCGGTGGGGTCATCGCGGAAATGCTTGCCGCATCTCGGCGCGCACTCCATGAATCCGCCAGGTTTTCTTTCCGCGCTTGGCGGGGATCACGCTCGCCGCCACCGGTTGTTTCCGGATGTAGATGTGATTCCTCTCGCTATCGAATTCGGCGTCGGCCAGCACCAGCCCGATGCGCGTTTGCTCGGAAGCCGCTTCGACGATTGCGGGCAAATTCCCACAGTCGTTCCACGGACCACGTCGTGCGATCTGCGACAACAAGAACTGCTGATCCAGATCCAGCAGGACCACCCACTTCAACCGATGTCTCCACGGCAGCGGTTTTTGCCCGCGATGATACATTCTCCGCACAAAGAATGTCCTGATCGCTCCCTGCGCCAAGCCCATTGCATCCACCGCTGCGCGGGCTCGCCGTCGTCCTTTTCTGTGCGTAC
>PMOP01000035.1 GCA_003161495.1 Acidobacteriota bacterium
CAGGTAGCAGCACCTACTGAAACGAGAACACCCACCTAGCACCGAGCGAAGATCGCTCACAAAAGAGTGCGGATTGAAGGATGGCGACAGAGGCGGATTGGCTGAATCGGAACAGCCTCACGGAAAGAAGAAAGCGAAAGTGTGCCTTGACATCAACCGGCCTTCTCATGAAGGACTTAACGCCGAAAGAAATGGCAGACGGGACAATGAGGTCGCGCCGCAATGCATAGTACCGAACAAGTAGATGCCGTGACATTGATATGCCAATGCTACATTCCGAAGTACGGGATCCTAATGATAATATCATTTTCACCCGGAAAGCATCGACGTGCTAGTCAATGAATTGAAGTCTCCTCATAATACGCGCTACTAGCGCGGGCATGGCCGCGAATCCATTTCCAACAAGGGTAAGAAGTTAGTAGGAACGATTGGAAAGGCTGTGTCGGCTGCGTTGAAAATTCCTGATTATGCGGGGGCATCGGTGAAATTAAGAATCCCAAAAGCCGCGAGTGCGGGACTGGTTTCTTGTGACGCTATTAGAGGTATTGTTGTAGCTGTTGCGTTTACAGCGACTGCGCAGGTGCTCGCGAGCAAGCCAGCGCCGCACGTTCCGAAGGGTATCGTTTCAGATTGGACGCAGCGCCACGTCCTTTACCCAGATTCGAAGGACGAATCCGTGATAGTCCGATTCCGAGATGATCCTCGCTGGGAGCAGAACTGGTATCACCGGCATCGGGAGGCATGGTGGCCGGAATATCATCCCGAGCGCAATTTTCCGGATGAAGGGGGCGAAAAAGAATGGCCGCGCGAACTTCGTCACAAACCCCGACTGCCGGAAGAAAAGAGCAAAAGAGACTGGAGCATATCTTTGGGGACGGCCACGTTTCAGCCGACCATCGACTTTAGCTTCACCATTTCTCCCGAGACGGCATACGGTTCTCTGAACGTGACGGATCTGGGCGGCGGTAGTTGGCTGGCCACCGCCGGCAGTCTTACCGTGACCGGCGGGAGCGATGTGGGGACGTACACGCTCATTCCAGGCGGACCGGGGATAACCACCAGCCCATTGGGCAGCTTCCTTTACGACAATGTGATTACCCCGTCCGCGAATCCGGCTCTCGATGTCGATGGACTTCTGTTTGGAGTTACCGGAAAAGAAATCAATGTTTGGGGGAACAGCGCAAACAATTATTCCTTCTACGATAGCACCGGCACCGGCGTCTACGGTACGCAATTGGTCGCAACCGGCGCCTTCAGCTTCCAGACCGATCCAGGAGCCGGCGAGGGTTTCCCAGCCAAATATGTATTTGATGTGACAGCGGCTCCCAGTTGCAGCAACGACTTCGTGGCAATTGGAATTGGGGCGAATCCCGCATCGGGCGGCCAAGCAAACATACTTGGTGTAAATAACCTGTACAGCACGAGTCCCGCGTCTGCGGCGCCCAATTGCACCACGAACGGGCCAACGGTCATGTTCGCCTATGCCTCCGGCACAGGTGAAGTCCCTGCTTCCGTGGCAATTTCGCTGAATGGAACGCAGCTCGCCTACAACGAGAATATCTTGACGGGGGAATCTTATTTTCACATCCTGACAATTGGAACCACCGGCTCAAATGGGACCAGTCCGACAAATGCGGTTGTGCCGGGCACCGGCAATAACGCCGTGGACAAAACCGTCCTGCTTTCGCCCGACGGCGGCGTAACAAATCAAAGTTCCACCAGCTCCCCGTTCATCGTTTACACGGACAACGATGTCAGCGATGTGGCATATGTTACGACCTACAGCTCGGCTGGAACGGGCTCCGGGTACTTGTACAAGATCAGCAACGTATTTAACGGCAGCGCTACACCGACCGTCGTTTGGAGCGTCTCCATCAACGCCATTCCCTCCACCCCGGTCTACGACTCAGCATCCAACAGCGTCATTTTTACGGACAGCATGGGACGCATCGATTACGTCGCGGATAGCGGCACATCGCCAACGCTTGTTTATGGCCCGATTGTTGCCAGTGGCACGACATCCTTGAATCCGGTGATTCTCGATAACCGCAGCCATTACGTCTATGCTACGTTCAACACCAACGGCACAAACGCCATTGTTGTGCAAGCCCCCACTAGTCTGGCCAGTTCCGTTTCAGTCGCCGTTGGCACCGGCAATACGACGTATACGGGGCCGTATGATGTGCAGTTTAACAAAGCGTGGTATACCGGAGTGGGAACTCCTCTTATGTACGTCGTGGGAACCGGGAGCGGAACGACTCCCACTCTTTACAGCGTGGGCTTTAATGGAAGCGGGTTGTTGAACGGCACGGCTGACGGGACCACAGCAGCGTTAACGACTGGCGCAGCGGACGCGTCGCCGATTACGGAGTTTTACAACCCCACGCTGGCTAAGGACTTCCTTTTCGTGGGAGTCACGAACAACTGTGTGGCGACGACAAACGGTGGAAATGCCGGGTGCGTTATGACGCTGGACATCACGGCAGGCCTTCCAACCGTCGATGCTGGCACAACGTCGCTCGCCGCCGCGGGCGGTACGACGGGCATCATTATTGATAACGACAGCAGTATTACGCAAGCCTCGAGCATTTACTACGCGACTAAGACCGGTCAGACCTTGGTCAAAGCCACACAGTCAGGGCTGAACTGACGCAAGCACTCAGCGTAGCCGCGCGCTTATCCCCCCCAGAGCTCTGGGCCGTCCATCGCGAAAAGCCTAAAGGAAAAGGATCGGACGATAAATTGGCCATTGTCCTGTGAAGGCCTTCTCTCCGAAACTGGCTTTTCACTCGCCGTAGGGAAACGGGCCACATTCCGAGAACGCCTTCATTTCGGAATAGGCCATCGCTCAGGAACCGTCCGAATGCTCCCCGGCGAAAACAAACTCTATCGTCTGCATTACAGTAGGGAGCGGGAGCCCTCGAATGCCTTGTAGACTCAGGCCGAGGGGCACAACCATCCGCATGAATCACGAGAAGGGAATGTCCATTTGGCATCAATGGATGGAGCGTCCCGAACGCGTGTGGGTGCGCAGAGCTTTTTTTCATATTCATCTTTGGGTGGGAGCGGGAGTCGGCCTGTATATCGTCTTAATGAGCGTTACGGGCAGCTTGATTGTTTTTCGCAACGAGCTGGAGACGAAACCGTCCCTGGTGTCCTCCGTCGAGTGGATCGTGGATCTTCACGAGAACCTGCTGTTCGGAAAGAACGGCCG
>PMOP01000229.1 GCA_003161495.1 Acidobacteriota bacterium
CATCTTTGCCAGGTTGCGGGAGACGTGCCTCACACTTTTTGTGATTCCGAGCAAAGCGAGGAATCTCTCCTTCTTTTCCTTGGACCTGACCTACGGAGAGATTCCTCGCTTCGCTCGGAATGACAAAAATAAAACACTTTATCCGCGATCAGATTCCGGCCGTTACTTGCCGCGGCGATGAAAAGTAGCGTGGATCAAGTCGCGGTTCATTTGTCCGATAAACTCGATCGGAATCTTCTTGGGGCACACCGCCTCGCACTCGCCGTGATTCGTGCAGCTTCCGAAGACTTCCGCGGACATCGCCGCGACCATGTTCGCCGTTCGCTGGTCGCGCTGCGGCTGCCCCTGCGGAAGCGAATTGAGATGCGTGATTTTCGCGGCCGTAAACAACATGGCTGCCGCATTCGGACACGCAGCCACGCAGGCCCCGCATCCGATGCAGGCCGCCGCATCCATCGCGCGGTCAGCGTCTTTCTTGGGAACAAGAATAGCGCTCGCATCCGGCGCAACGCCCGTGGGCGCGGTGATGAAGCCGCCGGCCTGAATGATCCGGTCAAACGCGGAACGATCGACGGCCAGGTCGCGTAGTACGGGAAAAGCTTTTGCGCGCCACGGCTCGAGGGTCAGCGAATCCCCATCCTTGAAAAATCGCATGGAGAGCTGGCAGACCGTCGTGCCGCGATGTCCGCCATGCGCCACGCCATTAATCAGGAACCCGCACATGCCGCAGATTCCTTCTCGGCAATCGTGTTCAAAAGCGACGGGAGCTTCGCCCTTGCCCTGAAGATTTTCGTTGAGCAAATCCAGCATCTCCAGGAATGACATGTCCGGCGTCACGCCCTGCACCTGATAGCTGACAAATTTCCCGGACGACTTGGTGTCCTGCTGCCGCCAAACTTTTAGTGTGAGGTTCATGGGCTACTTGTAGCTCCTCTGGGCAAGGTGAACGTGCTCGAAGGTCAGGGGTTCCTTATGCAATTCCCACTGGTCGCCTTCTCCCTTCCATTCCCATGCCGAGACGAACGAAAATTTCTCGTCGTCGCGCAACGCTTCGCCATCCGGCGTCTGGCTCTCGACGCGAAAATGTCCGCCGCAGGATTCTTCCCGCTCCAGCGCGTCGAGGCACATCAGCTCGCCAAGTTCCAGAAAATCAGCAACGCGCCCGGCTTTTTCGAGCGACTGGTTGAGTTCTTCGCCCGTCCCGACGATCCGCAGGTTGTTCCAGAATTCCTCGCGCAACGCCGGAATTTTTGCAAGGTTGGTTCGCAAGCCCTCCGCGGATCGCGCCATCCCGCAGTTTTCCCAAACCAGTTTTCCGAGTTCCTTGTGGAAGGAGTCCACGGTCCTCTTGCCCTGAATGCCGATCAACTTGGCGATCCGCTTGTTCACGTCTTCTTTCGCGGCGGCGAACGCTGGATGAGAAGTATCGATTTTTTCCAGCGTGTTGGACGCGATGTAGTTTGGAATCGTGTACGGCAGAATGAAGTATCCGTCGGCGAGCCCTTGCATTAAGGCGCTGGCGCCGAGGCGGTTCGCTCCATGATCCGAGAAATTCGCTTCCCCGGCGACAAACAGCCCGGGAATTGTCGACATGAGCTGATAATCCACCCACAGGCCGCCCATCGTGTAATGCACCGCGGGATATATCCGCATCGGAACTTTGTATGCGTTTTCCCCGGTAATCTCTTCATACATGTCGAAGAGGTTTCCGTACTTTTCGCGGACCAGAGGCTCGCCCATCCTGCGAATCGCATCCGCGAAGTCCAGATAAACGCCCATCCCGCCCGGCCCGACGCCGCGCCCTTCATCGCACACTTCCTTGGCGTTGCGAGAGGCCACGTCGCGAGGAACCAGGTTCCCGAAACTTGGGTAGCGCCGCTCGAGATAATAATCGCGCTCGTCCTCGGGAATTTGCGTGGCAGGCCGCGTGTCTCCCTTTTTCTTCGGGACCCACACGCGCCCATCGTTCCGCAGCGATTCCGACATGAGCGTCAGCTTGGACTGATTTTCATTGCTGACTGGAATGCATGTCGGATGAATCTGCGTGAAGCAGGGATTTCCGAAATACGCGCCGCGGCGATGCGCGCGCCAGATGGCAGTCGTGTTGCAGCCTTTCGCGTTTGTGGAAAGATAAAAAACGTTTCCGTAGCCGCCCGTCGCGAGCACCACCACATCGGCCGCGTAAGATTCAATCGCGCCGGTCAGCAGATTGCGCGTGACGACGCCGCGAGCCTTGCCGCTGACCGCGACAAGGTCCAGCATCTCGCTGCGCGTGTGCATCTTGACGCCGCCCGCGGCGATCTGCTCTTCCAGCGCCTGGTACGCGCCCAGAAGCAACTGCTGTCCCGTCTGTCCCCGTGCATAAAAAGTGCGCGAAACCTGTACGCCGCCGAAGGAGCGCGTATCGAGCAGTCCGCCGTATTCGCGCGCAAAGGGAACGCCCTGCGCCACGCACTGATCGATGATGTTGACGCTGATTTGCGCCAGACGATATACGTTCGCTTCGCGTGCGCGAAAATCTCCGCCCTTCACCGTGTCGTAGAAAAGGCGGTGAACGCTGTCGCCGTCATTGCGATAATTTTTCGCCGCGTTGATGCCGCCCTGCGCGGCAATGGAGTGCGCGCGGCGCGGGCTGTCCTGAAAGCAGAAGCAATGCACGTTGTAGCCCTGCTGGCCGAGCGACGCGGCCGCCGACGCCCCCGCGAGTCCCGAGCCTACAATGATCACCGTGTGCTTGCGCCGGTTGGCGGGGTTGACGAGCTTCATATCGAAGCGGGATTTTTCCCACTTCTTTTCGATTGGACCGGATGGTATTTTCGATTCGAGCATTTCTCTCCCCTCAGCGCACCCAGCCCGCGAGCACCGAAATCGGCACCGAGATAAAACCTGCGAAAATAATAAGAGCCACAACCCTGGAAACGCCTCTTAAACTTTTTGTGTTGTCCAGATTCACCCAACCTAGCGTCTGCAGCATGCTCCAGATCCCGTGATCGAGATGCAGGCACAACGCGCCCATGGCGATGATGTAAAACAACGAAATTGGCCAGACTTGAAAGCCGGCGACCACGTTTTGATACACCATCAAGTGTTCAAACTGCCCCGGCTGAAATCCAACCATGCCGCCGGTGAAGTGAAACAGATGAAACACGATGAAAACGGCCAGCAGCACGCCGCCCCAGCGCATGGTCATCGCGCCCCAGGTCGTCTCCACATTTTTCCGCGATTCGTATTCAACCGGCCGCGCCTGCCGATTGAGGATCGTCAGCTGAGTGGCCGCGGTGATGTGCAGGATCGCGCAAACGAACAGCACGCTGCGCACGATCCATAGAAGCTGCCCGTAACCAAGCTCCGGCCAGCCCACTTCCCGAAGGAATCGCGAATAGGCGTTGATTTCTTCCGGCCCGGAAAAGATTTTCAAATTTCCGACCATGTGCGCGAGTACAAAGAGAATGAGCACAGCCCCGGTAACGGCCATGATCACCTTTTTGCCAATCACGCTACTCCAAAGAGCCAGAAGGCGATTCGGCGCGGCTTTCGTCGCCGCCGTGGTTTCTGTCATTGCACAGCTCCTGAATTCATTTCCCCGGCATCCATCCAAAGCCTTTCAGAGGCGGCTCGCGCGGACCGGCACACCCCGTTCCACCCGAGTTGAAACACTGAATCCAATTTATGGCAATTTCTTAATCTTCTGATATGGAAATGTCCGCAGGAAAAATGGGCGAACTTCTCGAAAATCCACTTCTGTCGCAGGCATCCCGGCTCCGATGAATTAGAAAATCCAGTATAGGGACTTTCCGCCGATTTTTCAATCCCGTTATGAATAGGAATACTAAAATTCTCCCCGCGCTTTACTTGGGTATAATAGAATTCGCTGGAAATACGGGAGACTATTCATGGCGGAGCAGTTGATCGAGGAATTGGGATCGCTCATCAGCACGATCGAAAGCAACGGAGCACACCCGGATTCCGAATTCCTGACCACATTGGCAAAAATGATCGCAAAGCTTTTTAACGTGGATCCGGACGAAGTGGCGATTCTGAAGTTAATGCCCAAATTCAAAAGTTTGAAATTCGTGGTTCCCGAAAAGTTTACTCTGGTGGGCACGATTCCGCTCACCAGCACCACGGCGCTTGCCGCGCGAACGGCGCGCGACCGCAAGCCGGAACTGGTCAACAATTTCAGCAGCGCGCGCCACGCCAACGTCTTTGAAGCCGTTCCTCTCGGGCGCGATCCGAACGAGCTCATCCAAAAAATCATGAGCGCTCCAATCATGGACGGATCGCGGGTTCACGGCGTCGTGCAAATTTCCAGGAAGGCCCGGTCTCTCTCTCAGGCGGGCGCCGATTTCACGCAGAAAGATTTGCGCACCCTCGTGGCGCTATCTCCCGCTTTGGATCGCTTTCTGAAGCTTTGCCAGGTCGAATGAAAATTGCTCATCCGCGCACGCGGCTTGGGAGAGAGTTTTTCCGTTGTTTTCGGATTTCTCATCTCCAAAAGAGCCCCGGTTCGATCCTGAAGTAAAATTTATCTACAATCTTGCTCCTGGGACCGGAAAGTAATTGACACCGTAGTGTGTTCTTGTTACTTTTCCGCACGCCTTAAAAGTTCGCTTATGTTTTGGGCATTCAACTACTAGCAGGAGGAACCGCAGTCCGGCACCCCTCATGGCGTTCGTCGCGAAAAAGATCTACCTGACAAAAGGCGTGGGAAAGCATCGCGAGAGACTCTCCAGTTTCGAGCTGGCATTGCGCAGCGCGGGCATTGCCGCGTGCAACATCGTGCGCGTCTCTTCGATCTTCCCTCCCAATTGCAAGCTCATCTCGCGCGCCGAGGGGCTGAAGCACCTCAAGCCCGGGCAAGTCGCGTTCACCGTCATCAGCGAAAATTCCACGCGCGAAGCGCACCGCCTCATCGCCGCGGGCATCGGCCTCGCTCTCCCCGCCGACAAATCGATGTACGGCTACCTCTCCGAGCATCACTCCTTCGGCGAGACCGAGGAAGTGGC
>PMOP01000322.1 GCA_003161495.1 Acidobacteriota bacterium
GAACCCTGTCACGTCCACCAACATTTTCACTTGGGATGGGGTTGTGTCCTCGTTTGCCACTCCGCCCCATATCTGGGCTGGACTCAGCTTTTAGGCATTGCTTCCGAACCGGCGCCTAGGCAGCCCCTTGAACAAGAAAACTGGCGACTACGGTAGCTTATCTCTTTGTATTCAATAGCTTACGCTAGATGCAGTGCTTTTGCCCGTCAGCCGGATGTTGCAAGGCGTCTATGTGCCTGAATCGGGCAATGAGGGCCTTTAAGTCCCCATCCCAGGCACAGACCTTCGTTTGGGGCGTTGAAGTCTATTGCCCAAGATAGGAAATGTTCTTCCATCACTGGGTGCCCGGGCTTCTACAAATGCCCCATCCTACAGGGATTACTGTACATACAGCCGCGATCTTTTGGAAAGGCGATTGCACCTAACCTCGCGGGAGACTACTATCCGGACTCGGACAGTTTTCCACATTTCAAGGAGCCCCTGTCTTGCCGACCACCAGCCAGCCCAGATCGGAACATAAGTGGACGCTTGCTGTCAGCGCCAATTTTACGGCAGAGCCCCTTGGCGATTCCCTGAACTTTTGGCTAAAAGAGCTGGAATTTCCTTGCACGGTCAAATTCGGCCCGTATGATCAGGTTTTTCAACAGCTTCTCGATCCGGCGAGTATACTTTCGACCAATAAAGCCGGCCTGAATATAGTGCTAATCCGGCTTGAGGATTGGGTGCGGGGCGCCATTGACGCGAAAGCTGGGGTCCAGAACCAGTCAAGTATTGAGGAGCGCCTGGAGCGCCACGCTGCGGACCTTACGGCCGCGTTACGAACTGCCGGCGAACGCTCGGCGGTGCCGTACTTGCTTTGTTTATGCCCCGCTTCGCGGCGATTTCAAGCCAACGAATCCTTGGCGGGCTTTTGCCAGCTTCTGGAAGGGCGCATCGCGAAAAGCCTGGAGGACAGCCGTGGGATGCACGTAGTTTCTTCGGCTGAGCTTGGCACGCTTTATCCCGGATTAAACTACGAAGATCCTCTCGCCGATAAAGTAGGACATGTTCCCTACACGCAGGAGTTCTTCACGACCCTGGGCACGATGATTGCGCGCCGCTTCTATTCGATTCACACATCTCCCTACAAAGTCATCGTTCTCGATTGCGATCACACCCTTTGGCGCGGGGTGTGCGGAGAGGACGGGCCTCGCGGCGTCCAGGTGGACACCGCTTGTCGAACGTTGCAGGAGTTCGTAATTGCGCAACGCAATGCCGGAATGATGATTTGCCTCTGCAGCAAGAACAATGAGGAAGATGTTTGGAAAGTGTTTGATGAGAATCCGGGGATGATTCTCAAGCGGGAACACATTGTGGCGTCGCGCATCAACTGGCGGGCCAAGTCGGAAAATCTGCGGTCGCTTGCGGAGGAGTTGCATCTGGGATTAGACAGTTTCATCTTTCTCGATGACAACGCGGTGGAGTGCGCCGAAGTCGAAGCGCGCAGCGCCGAGGTTCTGGCGTTGCAATTGCCTATGGAAGTCCGCGAGATGTGCAGGCTTCTTTCAAGCATATGGGCTTTCGACCGCCGGCAGACGACGCAGGAAGACCGGAACCGAAGCGAGCTTTACGCCACCAATGCGCACCGCGAACGTTTGCGAACACGGTCGCTGAGTCTGGACGAGTTCCTGGCGGGACTTGAACTCTCGGTAGAAATTTCACCGATGGATGACGGCGATCTCGCGCGGGTGTCCCAGATTTCCCAGCGCACCAATCAATTCAACTTTACGACGATTCAACGCTCGGAAATCGAAATGGAAAATCTGTGCAGGACCGGCGGAGCGGAGTGCCTGGTGGTCCGGTTGCGCGACCGGTTTGGCGATTATGGATTAGTAGGCGCGATGATCTTCACTGCGAACTCCGGCCTGCTGAACGTCGATAGCTTCATGTTGAGTTGCCGGGCTCTGGGCAGGCGAGTAGAGCACCGGATGCTCGCGAACCTTTGTGAAATCGCGCGCGAACGCGGATTGGACCGCTTGCGAATTAATTTTTCTTCGACGCCGAAGAATAGCCCGGCGCGCGAATTTTTGGAATCGATCAGCGCGTCGTTCGACGAATCGACCGGCCCCGTGTACCAGTTTGTGTTTTCTCCAGCGTCGATCGCGGGATTCTGCGAGCCAGGTCAGGCTGCGCTCGCGCGCCCCGGCAGCGAAGCAAAAACGATTATTACCTTAACGCCGCCCAGCGAACTTGAATCCCAAAAACAAGGCCCTCGAAGGTCGCAAATCCTGAAGCGCATCGCCGTCGAACTGTACGATTCCGCAAAGGTCTCCCGGGCCATGGCGGCTTCGAGCGTCATCCAGCGCAGGACGGCCACAGGTTATGTCGCCCCCCAGACTTCGTTCCAGGAATCGCTTGCCGCTTTATGGGCTGAAATTCTCAAGGTGGACGCGGTCAGCCTTCACGACAATTTTTTTGAACTCGGCGGGCACTCCCTGATGGCCATGCAACTGGCATTCAAAATCGAGGAAAAGTTCCAGGTTGATTTCCCTCTGGAGTCCTTCCTGCGAACTCCCACACTGGCAGTTCAGGCCGAGCGCCTCCAGCAGTTGCTTCTTGAACAGGCCGGCGATGCCGATTACCTCGAAGAGTTGATCGATGAAATCCAGCGGCAGCCTGAAGACGCTGGTCCCACCGTCGCGGAAGGCGATACAATCAAGAGCGGCGCGCGGGAGGTGACGTGAACGAGACCCGTGACAGTCGCTTGAATGAAAAATTGAATCGCTTAACGCCTCAGCAGAGGGCCTTGCTCGCGTTGCGATTTTCCCAGGCGAAACGTCCGGGCTCCGCGCAGCAGTCCGCCCCTCTTCCCCAGGTTCATCCCGACCCGCAGAATCGCTATAAGGAATTTCCGTTGAGCGATATCCAGCAGGCTTACCTGGTGGGGCGGTCCGAAGATCTGGAACTGGGAAATATCAGTTGTCATAATTATTTTGAAGCGGATGTGGAGGATTGGGACAGGGAGCGCTTTGAATCTGCCGTAAATAAACTCATCGAGCGGCACGAAATGCTGCGCTGCATCGTTTTGCCCGAGGGCCGTCAGCGAATTTTGGAGCAGGTTCCCCTGTACCAAGTTAAAACCCACGATTTGCGCGGCCTGGAACCGGCGGACGCCGCCTTGCAACTGGCAGAACTGCGCGAACGGATGTCTCACATGATTCATCCTTCGGACCGCTGGCCGATGTTTGATTTCGTCGTCTCCCATCTGGACAAGCGCCGCAGCCGCCTGCACATCAGCATGGACATGTTGATCGCGGATGGCCGCAGCTTTGAAATTCTGTTCGGCGAATTGGCCCACTTTTACCTGCATCCCGAAGCGAATCTGCCTCCGCTGGATCTGACCTTTCGGGATTACCTGCTCGCTTCTCATGCGTTGGAGGAAACCCACACCTACCGTGAATCGCGGGAGTACTGGCTGAAGCGTCTTCCCACGCTGCCTCAGTCGCCCGAATTGCCGCTGCTCATGAATCCCGCTTCCGTCCGGCACCCCAGATACGTGCGGCGCACCGCCAGAATCGATGCCGCAACCTGGAAATCTTTGAAAGAAACAGGCTCCCACATCAGCCTGACCCCGTCCGGCATCTTGCTCGCGGCTTACGCGGAAATTCTGGCGATTTGGAGCAAGAGCCCGCGTTTCACTATCAACCTCACTCTATTCAACCGTCCGCCATTGCACGAACAGTCCAATAACATTATCGGAGACTTCACTTCGGTGAGCCTCTTGGAAGCGGACAGTGCCAAGCCCGAAACTTTTGAGTCTCGCGCCAAGCGCTTGAAAGAGCAGCTGTGGCAGGACCTTGACCACCGTGATTTCAGCGGCATTCGTGTCCTGCGCGAACTGAGCGCGCTGCAGGGAACGGGCCCCAAAGCCATCATGCCGGTGGTCTTCACCAGCCTCTTGAACCTTTCGGGGCAGGGCGAGGAGGCAGGCTGGGCGAGCCGCCTGGGCCAGACGGGCTATGCGATCACGCAGACGCCCCAGGTCTACCTGGACTTCATGATGAGCGAAGAAAAGGGCGAACTGATCATCAGCTGGGATGCCGTGGAAGAGTTGTTTCCCGCGGACATGCTGGATGACATGTTCGGAGCCTATCGACATTTGCTGATGGATCTGGCCTCCCGGAAATCCAGTTGGCAGCGGACCCTGGCTGAGAACACGTTGGAATTGATCCCGGCGGCCCAGATGGAACTCCGGCGGCAGGTCAACGCGACCGAGGCCCCGGTCAGCGACGAGTTGCTTCATACGCTTTTTCTCAAGCAGGTCGGTTCCCAACCTCAGCGGATCGCGATTCGCTCGCCCAAAAAGCAACTCACCTACGAGGAGCTGTACCGTCGAGCCTGTCGCATCGAAGAAGAATTACTATCTCGTAACATAGCCCCGAACGAAGTCGTTGCCGTGCTGATGGAAAAAGGCTGGGAGCAGGCCGTGGCCGTTCTGGGCATCCACTTCGCCGGAGGGGCGTACCTGCCGATTGATTCCGAACTTCCGGCGGAGCGCCAGCGTTTTCTGATTGCTGACGCAAACGTGAAAGTTGTGCTGACACAATCCGCGGTGCAGGATCACGCCAGCGTGCCGGAAGGTGTCGACATTCTGGCTGTGGATCAACTCGATCCTCGCGAAGCCGGCGCTCCGGTTCCGCGCAGACGGCAAAAGCCGGAAGACCTGGCCTATATCATTTACACCTCCGGCTCGACCGGAAACCCCAAAGGAGTGATGATCGACCATCGCGGAGCAGTCAACACCGTCCTCGATGTCAATCAGCGCTTTGGAATCGGCCCGCAGGATCGTGTCCTGGCCCTTTCAAAATTAAGCTTTGACCTTTCCGTGTATGACATCTTTGGACTCCTGGCCGCAGGCGGCACAATTGTCTTCCCCGAGGCCGCCCTGGCGCTGGATGCACCGCATTGGGCGCAGCTCGTGCGGACCGAAAAAATCACGGTTTGGAATACCGTGCCCGCGCTCATGCAGCTTCTGATGGAGCAGGCTCAGAGCGGCGAATCGATCGGGAAGTCGCTGCGCGTGGTCATGATGAGCGGGGATTGGATCCCCGTAAATCTGCCCGGGCAGATCAGGAACCTCCTGCCGCAGTCGAAAATTATGAGCCTGGGCGGCGCAACCGAAGCTTCCATCTGGTCCATTCTCTATCCCATCGAGCAGATTGATCCAAACTGGATAAGCGTTCCGTACGGCAAACCTATGCTGAACCAGACCTTCCACGTGCTGAACGCCGCAAAGGCGCCCTGCCCGGTCTGGGTGACCGGCGAACTGCACATCGGAGGAATCGGCCTCGCCAAAGGATACTGGCAGGATGAGCGCAAGACCGACGCCAGCTTCAGCGTGAATCCCCTGACCGGTGAGCGGCTGTACCGCACGGGAGACCTGGGCCGCTATTTACCAGACGGTAACATCGAATTCCTGGGGCGCGATGATTTTCAGGTAAAAGTGCAGGGCTATCGCATCGAACTCGGGGAAATCGAGGCCCGCCTGCAGGCTTGCCCGGGCGTTGACAATTGCGTGGTGGCCGTGCGCGAGGATGATCCGGGAGAAAAACGCCTGGTCGGCTACGTCATTCTGCAACCGGGCAGGACGCTCGATTCTTCCGCGCTGCGCGAGCAACTCCGCGAAAAGCTCCCGGAATACATGGTGCCCTCGGCCATCGTTTCCGTGAATGGATTTCCGCTGACCATGAACGGAAAAGTGAACCGGAAAGCGCTCCCGGCCCCGGCGCGGATTTCCTCGGGAACAATGTCCCACTCGAACGCCCCGCGCGACTCGCTCGAATTGCAATTAACACAACTGTGGGAAAAGATTCTCAATGTCCGTCCGATTGGATTGCGGGATAACTTTTTCGATCTCGGCGGAAATTCGCTCGGCGCTGTTCGTCTCTTTTCCGAGATGAGGAAATCGCTCGGGCGAGGTTTTCCGTTGTCGGTTTTATTCCAGGCGCCCACGGTGGAAAAACTGGCCGACTTGATTCGGAAAGACGGCTGGTCGCCCCATTGGACATCCCTCGTTCCGATTCAGCCGGGAGGAAGCAAGCCTCCGTTTTTTTGCGTGCATGGAGGAGGCGGGAACGTTCTTATCTACCGCGAACTGGCGAATTATCTTGGCGCGGATTATCCATTTTACGGCCTTCAGGCCCGCGGCCTTGACGGCACGAGCGAATACCTTACGACCACGGTAGCGATGGCCGAGTGCTACTTGCGCGAGATCCGCGAGTTGCAGCCGGAAGGCCCTTACTACCTTGGCGGATTCTGCATGGGCGGACAAGTTGCCGTGGAAATTGCGCAAAGGCTCGTCCGCGACGGGCAGCAAGTGAATCTTCTGTTCGTGATTGATGCGCATAACTTCAATGGAATCCCTCCGAAGTTCACGTTGAGAGAAAAAATGGGGAACTTCGGGCATAAGATCAAGTTTCATTCCTTGAACGTGCTGGAACTGAGCCTCAAAAGCCAGATGGATTATCTTGCGGAAAAAACAAAAATTGCCCTGCGCCGGGAAACCGAGCGGTTGCGCATCAAGCTGGTCCATCTTTTCAAGTTGAATCCGCACCGGGACGTGGTGAGGGGAACCCGGGAAGAATTTATCGAAGACATCAACGACCGCGCCTTCCTCGCCTATGTGCCCGAAGTCTATCCGGGCAAAATGACCATCTGTAAGCCGCGAAGAAATTATGCATTCTTGCGCGACCCCTACAATGGCTGGGGCCAAATCGCCATGGGCGGTCTGGAGGTGATCGAGTTGCCCTCCAACCCGGGTGGCATCTTCCTTGAACCCTACGTGCAAACCCTGGCGGAGAAGCTGAAAGAGCAAATCGATCATGCCGCATCCAAGAGCGCCGAAATTCCCGATCCGCCGGAAGCGGTTTTAAAGTAAAAACACCCAGTCGGGATCCTCGAAAACAGAAAAACTCCGGCAAAAAGCCAATCCACCCCGCAACGGTTACCCGTCACAAAGATTGGTTATTCGTCACAAACAGAAAAGTTTGATCCATTGGCTCCCGGCTTCCGTTTTGAGCTCCCCTCCTATTCGGACTTGGGCGACCAAAGGTGAGGGGCTCACCTGCATCTTACACATAGCACGTGGTTTATGCCTACCGTTCCACCTTTTTCCACAAAGGATTGACCTTATTTACAAAGAAATAAGTCACGAAAAATACAGGGAATCCTCTAGTCACACTTAGACACATTCTCCACCAGTACTATTGCCCTGCGAACGATCCGCTTGTTCTCATAGCATAGTGACACACTTGAGTTTAACGGGTGATATGACGTCGGCGAACGAGCCGTCCTTCTGGACGCGCGTGCGCAAGATCGAGAGGCGGCAGTGGTGGCTATGGGCCTCGGCAATTGTGATAACGCTTCTGTTGACGGTGGGCATGGCCTCTTTCACCTACCTTTTCGAACAGACCGATCCTAATTTTACTTTCACCCTCCGGCAATCCGTTCGCGGCCTGCTCGGATTGGTCTTTCTATTCGACTTGTACACAATCTACCAGCAGGTGCTGATTCATCGTATTCGCAGGCAGCTTACCGAGCAGGAGCAAATGTTCCGCCTGATTACGGAAAATGCCGAGGACCTTATCACCGTGGTGGACCGCGAGGGCAAACGGCATTACGACAGTCCCGGATACATCAAGCTCGGGTACTCTCGAAAAGATCTTGAGACTGGCCCCGTTCCCGAGCAAGTCCACCCCGACGATCGCATGGCCCTGATTGCGGCGAGGGAGGAAACATTTAAAACGGGCGTGGGGCCGCGCGTGGAATACCGGTTCCGTTTGAGAGATGGGGAATGGCGCGCCTTCGAGTCTACCCGAAGCCCGGTGCGCAATCATGCCGGCGAAATCGAGAAGATCGTCATCGTCAGCCGCGATATTTCCGAGCGCAAGCAGGCCGAAGAACTCCTGCGGCGGCGCGAGGATCAGCTACGGCAGGCGCAAAAAATGGAAGCTGTCGGGCGTCTCTCCGGGGGAATTGCACACGATTTCAACAATTTGCTGGGCGTCATCATCGGCTACAGCGAGTCCATTGAAGAACGGCTTGCCCCGGGCGATCCGCTGCGCAAGAACGCCGAAGAGATCCGAAAAGCGGGAGAGCGCGCCGCTTCCTTGACCCATCAATTGCTTGCTTTCAGCCGCAAGCGCGTTTTGCAACCCCGGATTATTGACCTGAATGCCCTGGTCACCGACATGGGCAAAATGCTGATCCGCCTGATCGGCATGCATATCGAGCTGGCTACAAAACTGGCTCCGGAACTTGGACGCGTTAAGGCGGAGCAGAGCCAGATCGAACAGCTGATTGTTAATCTAGTAGTAAATGCTCGCGATGCAATGCCGGATGGCGGCAGGCTTCTGATTGAAACTTCGAATTTGGATGTGAACGAAACCCTCGCGAGCAGCTTACCTTTTCTTCAACCGGGGCCCTATGTGCTCCTCAAGGTGACCGACACAGGCGTCGGTATGGATGCCGGTACTCGACGGCACATTTTCGAGCCATTCTTCACCACGAAAAGCCTTGGGAAGGGAACAGGCCTGGGGCTGGCAACGGTCTACGGCGTAGTGAAGCAAAGCGGCGGCGGCGTGGTCGTGGAATCCGAACCGGGTAAAGGATCCTCCTTCAAAATTTTTCTGCCGCAAACGAAAGAAACCCTTGCGGCTCCGGCATACGATGAGATTTCCGCAAAGGGATCAACGGGAACAGGCACGATCCTGCTGGTGGAAGATGAGGAAGCTCTCTTAACGCTGGCGACCGAACGTTTGATGGAATCCGGGTACACCGTTCTGGCGGCCCGCGATGGGGTCCACGCACTTGAGGTGGCGCGCTCCTACAACGGATCGATCGATTTGTTATTGACGGACATCATGATGCCGAGATTAGGCGGCCTGGCCTTGGCCCGCACCCTGTCTGAACTTCGGCCGGGAATCCGTGTGGCGTTCATGACCGGCCATGCGGACCGTAAAGAGTCCCACGGTGAAGGGTTACATTCCAGCGCGGAATCGATCCAGAAACCGTTTACTCGCGAACAGCTGCTTCGCGTGGTACGCCAGGCGTTGGACACGGCCTCCGTTCCAGTTGAAGTGCATAGCTGAGCATCGGCCTTCCAGGACCCTGCCTGTTGTTTATAGATACATATGTTGTTTTCTACGTTCGGGACGTGTAATTTAGCATGTGTGCGTTCTTTTTCCTCGAACCGCATTTGCCGGAACTTGCTTTGGCTCATGCATGGCAATAGATCGCAAGGGAACAGTTTCTCGTTCGCGGACTACCGGCAGGATTAAGTTAGCAGCTCAGCGGCCATGAAAAAGGAATCCATCCTTCAAGCGGTAAGCTTCTCCGTCAATATACTGTTGATCTCTTCCCTGTTGCTGACTTTGCTTGGCTTGGCATGGGAATATTCCACGCACCTGTATCTGTCGGGTTTCGCGAATGCCGTGCTTCCCTATTCTTCCACTCCGGAAAATAAAGTGGCCGCCATTCTTGCCTGGATGCAGCAAGGGCCGGCGCGTGAGACCGATTACTATAGCGACGATTCGGAGAGCCGGGACCCTGTCGATACACTCAATTACAAGGAATTGCTGAGCGTGTGCGGAACCGGGACCAATGCGTTCGTGAACCTTGCCTCTGCCGGCGGAATCCAAGCGCGACGGTTGCTCCTGCTCGATGCGCAGGGCCTGAACACAAACCACGTCGTCGCCGAAGTTTATTTGGACGGGCGCTGGGCCATCGTCGATCCTTCTTTTCATGCCATTTTGAAAGATAGCGACGGCAACTTTCTTACCAAGGAACAATTGGCCCGCCCCGAAGTTCTGCTCGAAGCAACGCGGGACCTTCCTGGGTACGATCTTTCTTACAATTACGAACATACTGCGTTCATTCATTTTGCCGGGCTGCCTGTTGTGGGCCCATTTCTGCAAGCCAAATGGAATTCCGTTCTTCCCTCCTGGCAGGAAAACTTCAATTGGGCGGTGCTCTTGGAACGGCAATCCAATGCCACGCTCGTTGCTGGAATTTTCTTGCTATGTTTTGCAATTTGTTTGCGCCGCATGATTTGTTGGTATGGACGGAAATTTTCGATCAGTCCGATGGGCCCTTGGGAGCAGCTGAGCCATGCCGGCGTCGCTTTATTTACGGCCATGCCGGCGGATAGATAGGAAGGAAAGCAGGCCGCCGCATGAAGTTTCACGGTGCAATCGCAACGAGCGCATTTGTTTTTAATAACGGTTTTGCGGATGATTTCAGTTTTCCGTTTTTAAATTCTTGAATCGCTTGTCAATTGACACGCCAAATCCGAGGGCGTAAGTTTTCAATGCAAGGGGGATGTAATGGGAGGGTTTACAACCGGGCTGGTCGCAGGCTGCCTGCTTGGAGTTTGTGGAACTTTCTTATTGCTTTCCCTGGGCGCTGCTTTTTCCGTGGAGCGCGCGCGGGTATTTCGCCTCCGATCCCTGCCGGGAACTCTTCTTTCCGCCATTGTCTTGCTCTGCATCGCGGCATTTTGCCATCGAATGGCCATCGGCAAGGATGCGTCGATGCTCCTTCTTTTGTTGGCGGTTCTGGTTGTTTCCAAAATGGAGGGCCTGCTGAACGGACTCATTGCCACCGCCACGGCGGCGCTGATTTTGGTGTTTTGGTTCTTCCCGCCCGTTGGCACCGCGATGATAAAAAGCTCCAGCGACCGGCTGGCGCTGGCGCTGTTCCTTATCATTGGAACTCTCGGAAGCCGTTTGCTTGGCCGGCAGGAAAGATCGGCGCCGTAATTTCCACGTATCGTTTCCGCGGTCATCCCTTTTCAGGAATGCGTTTCCGGTCGCCGGATATTTTTACGGCTTGATCCAACGCGGATTTTCCCGATGCACCCAGCTTACGAAAATCGCCTTTGGCGAGTTGTCCGAGGGCCAGCGGCCCTATCGAAACACGAACCAGGCGGAGGACTTCGATGCCCATTTGATCAAACATGCGGCGAATTTGGCGGTTCTTGCCTTCGTCGAGCACGATCTCCAGCCACGTGTTTTTCTCGCCGCTGCGCAGTACGCGGGCACGCTTGGCCCGCAGCAATTCGCCGTCCGAGCGCACCCCTTTTAGTAACGTGTTGGTTAATAAATCTTGTGTTAATGAGCCGACTTGCACGTGATACGCCTTATCCACATGCGCGCCGGGATCGGAAATACGCGCTGCCCATTCGGAATCGTTCGTCAGCAGCAGAAGTCCTTCGCTCGCTTTGTCCAGCCGCCCCACCGGTCCCACCCACGGCAATTTTTCTCCTAGCAGTGAGTAAACCGTCTGCCGTCCTTTTTCATCCGATGCCGTGGTGACCACTCCCCGCGGTTTATTCAGCATCAGGTAAATTTTCGATTCTGCCGCGACGGTTTCCCGGTCTACTGCAATTCGATCGTGCTGCAGACGCACGGGCGTTTCCGGATCGAGGCGCGTCGCGCCGTTCAGCCGCACACGCCCCGCACGAATGAGCCTTGCCGCCTGCGTACGCGAGCAATACCCCAATTTCGATAGCGCTCTCGCTAGCCCTACCTGCCGTGATTCAGCATCGCCTTCCATTGCATATACCTTCTTGAATATCCTCAGGAAGTTCAGCCGGTGCTGCAGTCCCAATTTGTTCCTTCGCGGCGGATGATGCCACTGGACGCGTTGCCACTGGCCCGGCGAAGAGTATAATCTCAACCGAGCAACCCTGACCCTATTGAACCGAGGAAATTCTATCGCCGGGAGGTGAGCTGTGTTCAACTCCTGCCAAGTGCTGATCGTATCTTCCGATTCCCTTCAGTGCCTTAAAACCGAGGAAATCGCCGGCCGCATGGGATTGCAATGCATCCGGTGCGCTTCCCTGACGGACGCGCGCACGAGCGTTGAGGAACAATCTTTTCAATTTGTACTGTGCAGCGACGACCTGCCGGACTGCAATCTCCGCACCGCTGTGCGCGTTTTGACGGCTTCGACCGGCGGCGCCCCCGTGATTGTCCTTTCTCATCTGGCCGACTGGGACGCCTACATGAGGGCTCTCAGCGCCGGCGCGTTTGATTATATTGCCTGCCCGCCCGACCCGATAGAGACGGAACGCATCTTCCGGCTCGCCGTCGCGCAAAATTCTCCGCCGGGTCGCGCATCCCGCACCGCTGCCTGACCTGCCGAAGATCGTACAGAACACAGAGCCGTTCCCCGATGGTAAATTCCGTTCGGCCAAGCCCGCTGCCGACTCCTTTAGATTTCCGCGGTCCGATTTGCGGAGCTTATTTCGCTGCTTGCGCTGCGTGGCAAAAACGTGCTTCCATTTCCCGCTGTGAATTATCTCTTTATTCCCTGGGATTTTGTCCTGATTCTCGTCTTCCTCGGAGCGATCGTTCCTTGGCGCGGGGACGCGCGAATGAAGCGTCTGCTGAGCAAGCCGGATCTGACCTCCGCCGACCGCTTGTCTCTTTATAGATCTACAATTTTATTCCAATGGCTCATCGTTGCGATTGTGGCCTGGCGCTGCGCCGCACGAACAGTAAGTCCCGAAGAATTGGGTATTGCGGCCGGCAATCCATGGCAAATTGCCTGGATCAGTGTCGCTTTGGCCGGCATTCTTTGCCTCAATCAAGTGCTAGGATTGCGCAGAATTGCAGGAATACCGCCGGAAAAGAGGGGACGACTTTTTGAGATCACAGAAAAAATCATGCCCCGAACAGGGATAGAAACCTTTGTCTATGTGGCGTTGGCCTGCACGGCAGGAATATCTGAAGAGTTTTTGTACCGGGGATTTGTGTTCACGGCATTTCTAAGGGTGATCGTAAATTTTGGGCCGCCGAATGCCGGTGCGGCCATCCTATCGTCTGTCTGGTTCTCGTTGGCGCATCTATATCAGGGACGGCGAGAGGCTATAACTACATTTGTAGTAGGTATGGTATTCGCACTAATTCGCATTTGGACCGGGAGTTTAATACCCGTTATTGCCGCTCATATTGGGATAGACTTGGTGGTTGGGCTCAGTGCCGCCAAACT
>PMOP01000182.1 GCA_003161495.1 Acidobacteriota bacterium
ATGGTGTCGCGCGGCAGCCAGTCCCCCAATTCCTTCATGAGCCGTTCCGGGCGCATCGGCTCGGCGTCGGAATCCCTCAGCGGCTTGACTTCGGCGCGCCACTCTTTCACGGCCGCGCTCGTTTCCTCGACCCACTTTGAATTTCGCGGTGCCTTGCCGGCCCCGCCAATCGCTTCGTTCAACGCTTTTAATGCCGTTTTTGCGTCGCCGAGCAGCGAGACTTCGTTCGGATAATTTCTGCCTAGATCAGCGGGATCGATTCCAATCTGGATGACGGGCGTGCCGGCAGGCGGAATTTTCCAGAAGTGAGTGACTTGCCCGGCGGTTTGGCTCCCGATGTAGAGAACCAAATCAGCGCGCGACATAATTTTATTTGTGCAGGAGCGCGAGTAGGTGCCCGGAACCCCGATATAAAGCGGATTGTTTTCCGGAACAAGAGACATCGCGTTCAGCGAAGTGGCCACCGGAATCGAAAGCATTTTCGCGAGCTTCAAAACTTCCGGGCCTGCGCCTGACAATCGCGCGCCGCCGCCCACCACGATCACAGGGCGCTTTGCTTTTTTCAGAATGCGCGCGGCCTCGGCCACACGCGCCGCCTCCGGCGCGGGCCGGTAAGCGGGGACCTGCGTGAATGTTTCTTCCGCGATCATTTTCAGCTCAGCCGTGTCGTGTTCAATGTCGCCTTCTTTCCCCGCGAACAAAAGATTCACCGGCGCGGGCGTGCCGGACGTGGCCTCGCGAAACGCCTGCCGCAACAGGTCCGGCAAGCGGCCCACGCTGTCCACCTGAAAATTCGCTTTGGTCACCTGCGAGAAGATGGGGAAATCGTCCATTTCCTGGTAATTGATTTTGTGCTTCTGGTGGCCCCAGCGTCCTCCCGTGAGAGCGATCACCGGGCTGTGCCCCATGTACGCGTCGCGCAAACCCGCCGCCAGATTCGCCGCGCCTACGGCCTGCGCGGCGCAGATGCCGGGACGCCCCGAAGCCCGCGCGTAGCCGTCCGCCATGTAAGCGGCCGCTTTCTCGCCGTGGGTCAGGACGCGCTTGATCGGCATGTTGTCCATTTCGGCGAGGGCCCGGCTGAGCATCGTGGGTACGAAAAAGAAAGCCGTCACGCCCTGGGCATTCAGAAATTCCGCGATAAACCGGCCGCCGGTGATTTTTGCCAAAGTCCGCTCCCTTTAAAACTTGAAATAAGTGAAATGGATTTAAATTATGCGCGGCGCGGGATGCAAAACTCGAACCCGCCGCCGGCTATAAATCGCGCGAGTAATTGATAGCATAAAAAAGTTAAACCGCCAAAATCGCCAAAATCGTGCATTGTATGTTCCGGCTCTGCGGCGATCGAAACGCTCAAGCTGCGCACGCACATGTGGCAGGGCTTCCAGCAAGAGTAGTCCGCTTTTCGGAACCACCGGCCACTCGTATTTTTCGTGCGCTTGGAAATAAATATTGCCATTCGGAGTGTAAGAAAAATTGGAATCCATCCAGGCAAAAACAGTTTTGGACGATGCAAATTGTATTCTACAGCCGGCGAAAGAAAAGCAGGAAGACCGCGCCCGGCGACTGTTTGTCGGAGCGGCGGCAATCTGCGCGCTCGTTTCCATCGCGCTGTACAACGGCTATCCCACCGTCTTCTCGGATACCGGCGGCTACCTTTTAACAGGCAAGTTTCTTGTGGCCCTTCGACCGTTTCGCGCGCCGGGCTACAGCGTATTCACAAGACTCACCAGCTTTGGAGCCAGCGCCTGGTACACGATCGCAACGCAGGCGTTCATGGTCGTCTACGTGCTGTATGAAACCTGCATTTACCTGATCGGGCGCAACCGTAAATTTGCCGACTTGTGTTTCCTGGCCGGCGTTTGCGCGATGACGTTGCTGACGAGCCTGCCCTGGCTGGTTTCTCTGGTCATGCCCGATGTATTTGCGGGAGTGTTATTTCTTTCGGGATTCTTGCTGGCGTTCGGCGGGGAATTGCGCCCCATCCAACGAATCGTGCTCGCCGCTATTTTTATGATTTCGGTCGCCGCCCACAATTCCCTGCTTCCAGTCGCGGCACTATTTGTCGTGGCTGTAATCATCATGAGGATCGTTAGCCGCTTGGAATTCATGATGCCTTCCACAAGATCCGCGCTGGCTTGGTTGCTGGTCCCAATCCTCGCGGCGGGTCTTGTCACCGCGGGCCTGAATCGCGAAATGGGCCTCGGATTTAAACTTTCACCGTCGAGAAATGCGTTCCTGCTGGCCCGGCTCTTCGGCGATGGACTGGCTGCGGATTTTCTCCATGAAAAATGCGGTGAGCGGCACTTCGTTTCCTGCCGTTATCTTTCGCATCTGCCCCGAACGCAGGAAGAATTTCTGTTCCAGTCTCCGCTATTTCCCGAACTCCTCGCTGGACATCTGGACGAGATGGAAAAAATTGTGCGTGGAACAATTCTCGATTACCCGGCGCGGTTCGTGGCCAGCAGCGCCAAGGAAACCCTGCTCCAACTTACCTCCTTGCGCACAGGCGATGAAATTCGCACCTACGGCGCGAGACAGTGGAATGACAAAGTCATCCCCCGCGTATTTCCCCGCGATTTGCAGGCGTTTTTGAACGCCAGGCAATATCGCGACCGGCTTACGCGCTTAGCGGACGCCTGCGCTGTAGTGGACACGACGGTATTCTGGCTGAGTCTTGCGGCTTGCTTGCTGCTGGCGAGGACCGGCCGTTTCGGAAGAGTGAATTTGTTTTTCTATTCGGCGATCGCCTATCTTGTGATTAACGCATCGATTTGCGCCACGTTCGCCGGTGTGTACGATCGTTATCAAAGCCGCGTGGCATGGATCGTTCCATTTTGCCTGACGGCTTATGTGGGTTGTCTGGCTTGGGATTGGAAACCCTGGATGGCAACTGAGAAAATTGAGGAGTTTGAAGCAGGCGCTGATTAATGGTGCCGGCGGTGAGACTCGAACTCACGACCTAGGGATTATGAGACCCTCGCTCTACCCCTGAGCTACGCCGGCAAAAATAAAGCGCTCCATGTTACGGATGCCATACGAGGGCTGTCAAGCAGGGAAAGGGTACCTGAAACGAGCTCTATTGTCCAAGCGGTCTTGCCTCTTCCTGGAATGATTACCGTATACACGCCTGTTCTCCCTTCCGCCCGATCTTGTTGAATAAACAGATGTTAGACAGGCGTCCTGGTAGTACTGAAGTACCGTTGACGCCCTCGGTTCGAAATCTTACTCTGTCGGTGGACACTACGACTGAACTGCTCCGTCTGGCGGCACGGTAAAGGCCGCCGGTCGGGACATTGTCCAACGGTGTTAACCGTTTAGACACGCTGTAACAATTCTGTTCCATTTCGGAACAGAACTACATATACTGCCCCCGGGTTAGTTCTCCTTCCGGAGGGCGTATGTCAAAGTGTCTAACGGTAGTCGCTCTTGTTTTATTTGTGCTCACGGGAGCGGTAGGTTTGCGGAACATCTCAGCGAATGCCGCGACGCTCTCAGCTTCAAGTATTTCGGCCCCGGCAATTTGGAGTATCGGCCCTGGCACACCGCCAGTTGCGATCGGTCCTGGCACACCGCCAGTAGCAATTGGTCCTGGCACGCCGCCAGCAATCGGTCCTGGCACACCGCCAGTTGCGATTGGCCCTGGCACGCCACCAGCAATTGGTCCTGGCACGCCGCCAGCAATCGGTCCCGGCACACCGCCAGTTGCGATTGGTCCTGGCACGCCGCCGAGACTCTCGTCGGGTTTGTAATAGTTGCGTGATTCCTAGTTGCCGACTGGGTCCACGCAGAGAGGATACAGACTCTTATGCTGGGCCCAGTCGACAAATTCATCTGGTTGGTCGTAACGCTGGTCCATCTGCTTTGTCTTGTCTGCGTCTTCAAGAAAAGGGCCCTTTCCCAGCACTTCACCATTGTTCTTTTTCTCTCCGCTTCCATTGCTATCGGCATAGGCCGGTATTTCATCGTTTTGGCCACCGGATATACGTCAAGCTCGTATTTCTATTTTTATTATTACTCCGACGCTGTGCTCACGATCTGCCTCTTCTTTGTGTTGATGAGTTTTTATTCTCAGGTCTTTTCAGAGATGGGCGTAAGCAATTGGGTGCGCATCGGCGCCATGCTGCTTCTCGGCGGGACAGCGTTGATTTCCTACCATATGGTGGCTTCTTCCAGTGAACGGTTGCTCACCAGATTTGCCTTCGAAATGTCCCAGAACCTTTACTTTGTGGGGGTCGTTTTGACCTATGTACTCTGGGGCGCGATGATGAAGATGCAAGAGAACCGGACACGGTTAATCCAGCTAGTCCTCGGGCTGGGTGTCTTTTTAAGCGCGTTTGCAGGCAGTTATGCCCTGCGAAACATGTATCCTGACCTTGTCATCTGGCGGTACTTCATCGCTATTTTGGCCATTTGGCTGCCGGCTTCGTGGGCCTACACGTTCCTCAAGGTTCCAGATGAGGCGCGCATGGCCACGGCGCAGGTGGTCTCTCCGGCGGCGCGATGATTCCCGCGCTGATCTTCGTTGTTTCCGCTCTGACACTGTTGCAGTTCTTTGTCTCTTACTCTCGCTCCGTGATTGCTGAATTAAAAGCCCACGAATTATCCGGCGAGCTTCGCGAAATCTGCGGCGTCAATGCCAGGGCCCTGGCCGGCGACCAATTCCAGCATCTTTCGCAGCTGATTGATCTTTGTCCCGAAGCGGGCGGGGGCATGCATAGCGTGCGGGCGGTCCTGTTCTATTTTCATTTGTTGGGCTTCGCGCGCGCCTTGTCTAACTGGGCGATCCCCTCGGCTTCGCTTTGGATTGAAAAGGAACGCGGCGGGTGCGCCTACGCCGCCGCCGTGGTTTTGGACCGCCGGATTGCTTACAACAGAATGATGGTGGCGCAACAAGCGAGCCATTAAATAAAATTTAATCTCCGATCCAGCCGCGCCGCAATTATTTTTTTTCCCGCCAGCGAAAAACCTTCCGCCGATTGTGAAATTCCAGACTTCGTTGTTACCATCGTTGCTACTGGCGGGCTTCCGTTTTGAGACCAGCTTGAGACTGTTGATAAGCAAGCTGAGTTTCCTGCCGGAAAAGCAATCCGCCGTTACGGTTTTTTGGAATGAAAAAAGATCTCCATAGACGAATCCTCGAAACCATCGCCCGGCACGCCATGATTCGGCCAGGCGACCGCGTTGGCGCCGGCGTTTNNGTTTCAGGCGGCGCGGATTCCGTGGCGATGCTTCGGATTTTCGCGGAGTTGCGCGCGCATCTCGGGATCACCGTTCTCGTTTTACATTTTCACCATCAACTGCGCGGGCCGGAAGCGGACGAAGACGAACTCTTCGTGAAAGCTCTGGCGGAGGAATTGCGTTTGGAATTTGTGTCCGGCCGCGCCGATGTTGCCGGAGAAGCGCGCCTTCACGGCTGGAATCTCGAAGACGCGGCGCGGCGATTGCGCTATCAGTTTTTTGCATCCGCGGCCGAAGCGCACGGCCTGAATCGCGTCGCTGTGGCTCACACCGCGAACGACCAGGCCGAAACCGTTCTATCGCATTTGCTGCGCGGCACCGGACTGACGGGCTTGGCGGGGATCTATCCGGCCGCCGGCTTGATCGTACGTCCGCTGCTTGAAACGGGCCGCGAGGAATTGCTCGAGTATCTTTCCGAATTGGGACAATCCTGGCGCGAAGATTCCTCCAATCAAGACACGGCCCGCCTGCGCGCGCGAATCCGCCACCAACTCGTTCCGCTTCTTCTCCGCGACTT
>PMOP01000438.1:0-7005 GCA_003161495.1 Acidobacteriota bacterium
GTTCGAGACCAACGTGTTCGGCCTGGCGCACATGACCCGCGCGGTTCTCCCCTTCATGCGCGCGCGAGGCGCCGGGCATATCGTGAACATCACCTCGATGGGCGGCGTCGTCGGCAATGCCGGCGTCGGCTATTACAACGCAACGAAATTTGCGGTCGAGGGGCTGTCGGAGGCGCTTTCGAAAGAGGTCGCGCCGCTGGGGATCAAGGTGCTGATCGTCGAGCCCGGCCCGTTCCGCACCGACTGGGCCGGACGTTCTCTGAAGCAGAGCAGCCACCAGATCCCCGAATATGCCGACACCGCCGGCGCATTCCGCCAACGCATCACAGGAGGAAGCGGCAAACAGGCCGGCGATCCAGTCCGCGCAGGCGAAGCCATCATCAAGGCGCTGGAGTCCGACAGCGCGCCCCTGCATCTCGTGCTGGGCCAAATCGCGCTGGATACCGCCCGAACCAAGTTAGAAAAATTGCGGAGTGAATTGGACGCCTGGCAAGAAACTTCGCTAAGCGCCGACTACCCCGAAAGCCAGGCAGCCTCGGCGAAGTAGCGTCGAATCGCAGTTTAGCGGTTTGCCAATGTGGCGATGGCTCCGAGCCCTAACAATCGCTGGTCTGCGGTCACAAGAGTTAGGCCAAGCACTCCCGCCGTGGCCGCCAAAAAGCGATCGGCCGGATCCTGATGCATGATCGGCAATTCCTGCGCCGCGGCAACGATGTCATGTGTCAGCGGAGCCTCACGAAAATGCGTCGTAGCACTCGCGACCCATTCCCGCGCACTGCCGTGCAACCGGATTCGTCCTTTGGCGTGCAGCAGCAGAACTTCCCATGTGCTGACAGGGGACAGCCACAATTCATTGTCGCGATTTTTCAGTTCATTTAACACGCGACGCGAAAGCCGCTTCGGCTCCGCCAAGCTCCAAATCCAAATGTGCGTATCGAGAAGCAGTTTCAATTCTTCAGCGCCTCGATCGCTTTAATATCGATGACGGGCGAAACGATGTCGCCCACCAGATCGACACTGCCCGAAAGGGAACCGATCCAACTTTTTTCATCCTCTTCTAAAAAAGCAGGAATAACATCCGCTATCGGCTTGCCGCGGCGCGTGACCCGGAGCGGAGTCCTAGTCTTGCTCACCTCTTGCAGCAGCGACAGGCATTTGGCCTTGAACTCGGAAACCGCGATCTCCCGTGTCGGCTTTTTGTTTCGGGCGCTCATAGGCTCTCCCAAGGACCACTCTAGCTTACCATGGTCATTAGAAGTAGTCATTTCAAGATTCGCGTACTATGCACGAAAAAAGGCGGAACGTGGGCTGTCCTAAGGATGCGTTTCCAATCCAGCGAATGGAGCGGGCGATGGGAATCGAACCCGCCGCAACGCACGGCTAACCTATTGAATCCACTTATCTCTGCGGCTCGATTGGGGTCCACTCGGGTCCACAATCGAGGCTACTTTTTCAACTGCTTCACGGTGCGCCTCACCTACAACGTGGCCGTAAATTTGTAGGGTCGTCCGAGCATCAGCGTGGCGGAGCTGCCGTTGTACGACTTTCGGCGTTGCTCCTGAGTCAAGCAACAGCGCCGTGTGAGTGTGACGAAATGCGTGGAGGCCGCACCGTGGAATCTCTAGCGCGTCGAGAATGGGCCAAAGGCGGTGCTCCACGACGTTATTGGATGAGGGTGGTCGTTGGTTTCTGGTGACGAACAGGAATCCGTCAGGATTTGGTTTCCATTCCGTGCGGTAGTTCTTCAGAATGGTCGCCAAAGCATCGGGAATTGGAAGTGTTGTCTCGCTTTCGCGGCTCTTCGGGGTCTGAGTCTTCCCGTACCAGGCCGTTCTTCGGATTTGAAGTATTCGCTGTTCGAGGTCAATATCTCCCCACTGAAGTCCCAACGCTTCCCCGGCTCGAAGGCCATCGAGCGTGCAGATGCAGAATAGCGTGCGCCAGGGTTCTCCAGCTAAGGTGAGGATCCGCTGAACCTGCTCAACTGTAAAGTGTCGCGCCTCAGACGCGACACCGCGCGGTGGCAGGCGCAGCTTTTTCATATCGATCTGTTCGCAGCTGTAACCCCAATTCCGTGCTGTCGCGAGGATCGTTGAGATGGTTGCGATGACATTCAGGATTGTCTTTCGGGAAACAACCTTCGTCGTGGACCTCTCCGGCATTCGAGTTATAAATCGTTGCTGATTCTCGACGCCAAATTCGTCCAGACGTAGTTTGCCAACCTCTGGAATGATGTAGCACCTGAGGTGCGAGCGAACGGCTCGCGCAGAGGATGGCTTTTGTGTGGTCAGCACTTCGGTTTCCCACCGTTCGATGAACTCCCCGAACGTAGCCGCACGCCCGGGCCGGTAGTCGAGGCAGTTGATACGGGCAAGGATGGTGGCCAAACGGCGCTCGGCGAGCCGTTTTGTCGGCAGTTCGCGCTTGGTGCCGAGGATAACGGAACGCCGAACACGCTTTGTTGTTCCGGTGACTTCCACCACATCTTCCCTATATCTCCCGACCCATTTTTCTTCTTTCTTTCCTTTCAGGAACACACGTCCATTCTGATACCGCTTTCGGGCCATCGAGTTCTCTTTTCCCGATGTCCCAACTGCCCTATGGCGACAGAGTGTACCAAATTCCGCGATGTTGGAATTGTGCGACATTTACTCTCACCGAAAAGAGTGCCCGTGCACGCAAGAAACTGGCACCTTCAGAAGCCTGGTGATTTCATGCACGGCCAAAAGCTCAGTGTGGTTTCCATCTCCGTTGTTCATCACTGTGGTCCTCCACTGAAAAACTGCGCGGACAAAACACTCTGCGCGGTCACCGCGCAGTTGGGCTGGAGCGACCCCACGAATTACTTTGGGCACGGAAACGTGCACAAAAGTGGGGTCGCTCCAGCCCAATCCGGTGTTTTGTCCGCGCCCGAACTTATCGCCGTGCCATGCGCAACTTTTTCTGCTGCGGACTGTTCCGGAAATCCTACGGTGAACCAAAAAGTGAACGATGGGGTGAACTGTGTGTTTCATGCACCGTTCACCCTCGGAAGAAGAATTCGGGCGGACGCGTAGAAAAACTGCATAAGAATGGGATGCTTCTGGCGCAGTGATTTCGCCTGCCTGGCCTGAGGTTGCAAAACACACTCCATTTCCTCCATCAGAATTGGAGCCACGAAACGCGACCACAGAAGAGAATCCGAGAAAGGCCAGAGAACAAATGTGCCCGAACGTCATGCCGAAAAACGGGTCGCGAGCTGCAAGTATTTCTGAGTGGGAAAAATCAGGAGTAAATTCAAGGTTTATTTCCAGCGGGTGATTTCGGCACAAAATTTCAAAGCGAAAGCAAGCCCGGCAATTCCTGACATCAGGCATCCCAGCCGTATCTGGCGAACCACGCATCGGCAAAGCTCCCTACTGTATAGAGGGGAAAAATCCGCTAAACCTCACCGGAAAAATCATAGAAACCGGCGAGAATGTCCCCTATCTATAGAGAGGCAGAAAAAAGGAGAAATGTGAGTGACAAATTGACTTTTCTTTGGGTTGCAAGAGCTATATTGGGACTCCTCATTTCTTTCAGTGGCAGGTATGCGTCACACGTCGGTGATGGTGAGCGTAGATACATCAGTGGGTACGAAGTCTCTATGGTCTTATCTTGCAGCACGCCTCGACTTTATCTCGGATTCTCTTGAGTCGAGGCTGGAGACCTTCCTTGATTGGCTGCGTTGGATAGCTTCGCGCGTGACCCTCGATGGTGACGGTGCTTCCCTGCAGAAGGGCCAGCGCAGCTTCCCCGAATTCGACTGCCTTTTGGTAAGGGGGACAGCCGTTGTCCGAGTAATCTCCCACTGTATTCAAGTCGTCCATCGCATTCTCTAGGATGAACGGGTCGTTCGGGGCCAAAGCCGTTGCCTTGTCCATATACAAAGCCGCCTCCTGCGCCCACTTTTCGCGGTTCTCCCAATCTTTCTTTGCCCTGTTTAAATAGATCAGGGCCACTTCGGAGTCAGCATCTGCTTCGTGTAATCCTTCTTTTCTTCGGTCCAATACCGTCTGGATGGCGTCGTCGTAGCGGCCTTGATCCTCTAGTTTAACCTCTGGTGCTGGCGAGTTGCTGGTGATCAGGTCCTCGTATTTGGCTTCAGCACTCCTTCCCCCGAAATACGCCCCGGCACCGGTCCCTGCAAAGGACGTGACCCACAGAATTCCGACCAGCACCTTGGATCGGGTCGACTTGGGCATGCTCTACTCCATCCTTCGTGACGGCTAGATATGGTTTGGTGACATCAAGGGTTTTGTCCGCACTTTGGCCCGGTTTTAGTTTGCAAGGCTCCCAGGAGCTTGCCGAACTCGTTTCGGATCGGTTGCGTGGGCACCCTCTCGTCCGACACGAAAATGCAATCGCTTTTGAGCTGGCTCATTCCCGTTTGCGCGTATTCGCGCGCCTTTTCGTAATATGGGCAACCTTGACCGGATATGTCGCCGAGGCGCTCAGTGCCCGACGCTGCCTCTACCAGGTTGATGGGGTCTGCCGGGGCCAAAGTTACGCTCTTGTCGATATACAACGCCGCTTGCTGGACCCATTTTTCCCGATTCGTGGGATCTTTGACCGCACGGGCAGCGTACACGGCCGCTACGCTCTGATATTTGAAATATTCCTTCTTTTCGTCCTTAATCGATTCGAGAGCCGCTTTAGCGGCTTCGTCAAAGCGACCTTTCCTCAGCAGTTTCATCTCGGGCGGCTCTTCCGCTTTTCTCGTGATAACGAAAGGAGGATTTTCGGAGCGCTGTTTCCAGCCGTAAAAGAACCCGAATAGCGCCGCAAGGGCAAGAGAAGCGACCCAAAGCTTTCTCCAAGGCGCAATACTCAACGGAGGGCCTCCACATAAGCTACACGGTATAGGTACGATTTGATCATAACCTCTGAGATAGAACTCGTAATCTGAACATTCGGGGCCGTAGCACAGTCCGTTAACCCGCGCCATTGCAATTCGTTGAAGATCAAGCTCGATGAGAATTTCGCCCGGATTGCAATCCGGCATTGACCATCTATCGCAATAATGCGATAATGTAAGTGCGCAGTGAACAGCGAATTCACTATTGAGTACGTGGAACTCCCGAACGGACGCGTTCCCGCGCGCGAGTTCGTGAATTCGCTGGATGACAAAGCAGCCGCGCGCATAGACGCGTTTATCGACCGCTTGCGCATCTACGGCAATCGGATGCAAGGGAAGTTCGTTAAGAAGCTCACCGACGACATATTTGAGCTAAGGGTCAAGCAATTCGACCGGATTTTTCGGGTTCTGTTCTTCTATCAGCCGGGAATGCTGATCGTGATTACGTCAGGGTTTCAGAAGAAAACGGAACAGACACCACAGGCCGAAATTACAAGGGCAGAACAGCTAAAAAAGCTCTGGATGAAGTACCGAAACCGTTACACGGGATCGCAGAAGGAAAGGGAAGCCATTCTGAAGGAGCTGAGCATATGAAACGCGATAAGCACAGTGAAATTGTCGAACAGCGCGTTCGCAAGAGCGCAACCTACCGTAAGACCTTCGCGCGCACCCTGCACCAGATTGACCTGGCCGTGCTGGTCCGCGAGATGCGGGAGGATGCGGGGTTGACTCAGACCGAACTAGCGAAGAAGGTGGGCACGACACAATCCGTGATTGCTCGCCTGGAGGATGCCGAATACACGGGGCATTCGCTCACGATGCTGGAACGCATCGCTGCGGTCTGCGGCATTGCCCTCAAGCTCCATGCGGAGAAAAAGCCCAATTTCGACCGCGAAGTCGCGCTGGTCTAGCCCCAGAGCAGGTCATCGAACAGCTGGCCGATTTCCTCTGCAAATCGTTGGGGGTCCAATTGAACCCAGTGGGGTCCATTTGGGGTCCAAAACAGTCCATTTTCAGGTCAGATTCAAGTAGGTTAGCCGTGTAAGGGCAATTGAAACATCGTGAGTTATGGAGCGGGCGATGGGAATCGAACCCACGTCTAGAGCTTGGGAAGCTCCTATTCTACCATTGAACTACGCCCGCACTAGGCTAACGCTACCAAACCCGCCGAGGTCTTGCAAGAATTCAATGGAGCGCGATTCATGCTAGAGTGTCGCGTTGCGTTTATCGAACGCCGCATGTCGTGGCGGCGGGCAGCGATATGGGGAGGAAGTTTTGGCGTACCGCGATTTGCGCGAATTCATTGCCAAGCTCGAAAAAGAGGGCGAGCTGCGGCGCATCTCCGCCGAGATCGATCCGGTCCTGGAAATCACGGAGATCACGGGGCGCGTGACGCGTGCAGGCGGCCCGGCGCTGCTGTTTGAAAAACCGAAGGGCTCGCGCGTTCCGCTGCTCATCAACATGCTGGGCAGCGAGCGGCGCATGAATCTTGCGCTCGAAGTCTCGAACATCGATGACGTGGCCGCGCGCATCCGCGGTTTCCTTGACATGCAATCGCCGCAAGGCCTGCTCGACAAAATTAAAATGTTGCCGAAGCTCGCCGAACTCGGCTCCTTTTTTCCGAAGTCCGTGAAGACCGGCCCATGCAAGGAAATCATCCGCCGCGAAAATTTCTCATTGTTTGAATTTCCGATCCTGAAGTGCTGGCCGCAGGACGCGGGGCGGTTCATCACCTGGCCTCTGGTTTTCACGCGCAATCCGGAAACAGGGAAGCGCAATGTCGGTGTTTACCGCATGCAGGTGTACGACGAGCGCACCACCGGAATGCACTGGCAAACGCAAAAGCACGGCGCCGAGCATTTCCGCCGGGCGCGCGCCGCCAATCCCGACGGGCGCATCGACGTGGCCGTGGCCATCGGGTCGGACCCGATGACCTGCTTGTCCGGCATCCTGCCCATCCCGCCCGATCTCGATGAAATGATGTTCGCGGGTTTCCTGCGGCGCGATCCAGTGGAAATGGTTTCGTGCGAGACCTCGGACCTGGAAGTCCCCGCCAATTCCGAAATCGTTCTCGAAGGTTACGTGGATTTAAAAGAGATGCGCACAGAAGGACCGTTCGGCGATCACAC
>PMOP01000438.1:7033-13725 GCA_003161495.1 Acidobacteriota bacterium
CATGCGGTCGAGCGCGTATTTCTCCCTGTCATGAAAATGCAGTATCCCGAAATAGTGGATGTGGCCATGCCGGCCGAAGGCGTGTTTCATAATCTGATGATTGTTTCCATCCGCAAATCCTACCCGGGACACGCGCGAAAAATCATGCACGCGATCTGGTCGTTGGGGCAGGCCATGTTCACCAAGGTTGTCGTGGTCGTCGATCATGATGTAAACGTGCAGGACTCGCGCGAAGTGGTTTGGAAATCGCTCTGCGCGATTGATCCCGAGCGCGATGTGGAATTTGTAATGGGCCCGGCCGATACGCTCGATCATGCCTCGCGCATTCAGGACTACGGTTCGAAAATGGGGATCGACGCGACGCGAAAATGGGAGAGCGAAGGATTTCGCCGTCCCTGGCCGGATGAAATTGTCATGGATTCGGCCACCAAAAAGCGAATCGACACGATCTGGCAGACGCTGGGTCTGGCCCGGTAAGATTAGTTCGAAAAAAGTGTCTGGAAAGCCCATACTAGTAATAGTAGTCCTAGTATTCACTGAACCCCATACCTAGCGCTTTCTGCCCTTTTCCTGTCCGCGCGGTCAGCCGCCTAAGCGGTATTAATCAGAACAACTTGCGAATCCCATTGCTTGACACTCAAGGTGGGGGATGCCAAATTCGCTGTACGCGGCGACGGCTCTGCCGGAGAAAGTTTCAGAGGCCGCCCAAGTTCCTGGGAGCGTATGGGGCTCTTGTTGGTTGAATCTGTTGATTGAATCTGTTGGGTGGGTCGTCCGTAGCAAACGATTCGAGCCGCTCACGGCAAACGTGGCGCGCCGAACTTGATCCAAGAAAATAGTGCACGAGCAGGGATGTCGCAGGGTTTCGGATCATAACAAGTGTGGGTGTGAAGGCGGCTTCGGATGCAAAGCTTTCCGAGCCGGTAACTTGAGCGGATCGCAAGGAAAAAGACCAAAAGATCCGGCACGCATGGGATTTCTGAGGGGTTTAGACATGTTTGGTGGCTCTAAACAAAAGGCTTTGGTCGGTTTAGATATCGGCTCCAGCTCCATCAAAGCCGTGGAGTTGAAAAGCACGAAACACGGGTATGAACTCGTCAGCTTTGGCCTCGAACCGCTGGCGCAGGATACCGTGGTGGACGGCGCGATCATGGACGCGCCGCTGGTTGCCGGCGCCATCAGCAATATTTTTGACACGCACAAAATCAAAACTAAAAATGTGGCCACCGCGGTTTCCGGCCACTCCGTAATCGTCAAGCGGGTTTCACTTCCCAGCATGACCGAGGAAGAGCTTTACGATCGGATCCAATCCGAAGCCAGCCAGCACATTCCCTTCGATATCGCGGACGTGAACCTGGACCACCAGTTGCTTGAATCCGTCGATTCGCAAATGGATGTCCTGCTCGTGGCCGTCAAAAAAGATAAAATCCTGAACCACACGAACGTTCTGGCGCAGGCGGGCAAGAACTCCACGGTTGTCGATATCGATGCGTTTGCCCTGCAGAATTGCTACGAAGTGAATTATGACCCGGAACCCGGGCAGACCATCGCCTTGCTGAATATTGGCGCGAGCGTGATGAACATCAACATTGTGCGCGGCGGCATTCCCTTATTCACGCGCGACGTTTCCGTCGGCGGCAATCAATACACCGACGCGCTGCAAAAGGAACTGGACCTGAGCTTTGAAGATGCCGAGCGCCTGAAGCATGGCGAAAACATCGCCGGGGTCGCCGAGGAACACCGCGGCACGATCCTGCGATCGGTGACGGATATTCTGGTCCTGGAAATCCAAAAGACATTCGATTTTTTCCGGGCCACCGCGACCGGCGAAAGCATCCAGAGAATTGTCGTGGCCGGCGGCAGTTCGCGCGTGCCCGGCTTGATGGACGTCCTGCGGGAAGAATTTGCCATTCCGGTCGAGGAAATGTATCCGTTCCGAAAGATTGTGATCAATCCGGCGCGTCACAACGAAGATCAGATTCGAGAACTTGCTCCGCGCCTGGCGATCGCGGTAGGACTCGCGCTCAGGAGTTTTGACGAACCATGATTCGCATCAACCTACTTGGAAGAACGCGACCGAAAGCCACCCGCACGTCGGTGCCGCTCGAAGCCACGCTGCAATACGTGCTGCTGGCGATCGCGCTGGTAGTCAGCGGCGGAGCCCTGTACGGCCACTACCTGTTGCTGGACCGGGAGAATACCAAGGTCGCAGCTCACATTGTGAAGCAAAAGGGCGAAAAAGCGCGCCTCGAACAGTTGAAAGTCCAGGTCGACAATTTTGAAAAACAGAAAGCCGTCCTGCAAACCAGGATCGGCGTCATCGAAACATTGCAGCGGAACCGCACCGGCGGCCAGGAACTTCTCGATGCCATCGCCAACACGGTTAGCCGCACGGACACTCTGTGGCTCATTTCCGTGGAGCGCAAAGGGGATACGCTGACTATTAACGGCGCGGCGGGTTCGCTCAACGCGGTCGCCAATTACATCACCCAACTCAAGCGTTCCGGTTATTTCCAATCGGTGGAAATCAAGGAATCTCATCAGGATGAAGCCAACAAGGCCGTGGAAATTTTTGATTTCAGCCTGACCGCTCAGTTTGGTTTGATGCAACCCGGCGCAGCGCCGGGTGCCGCTGGCACGGCCGCGCCGGCCGCCAATACGCCACCGGCGGGCCGCAAGGCCGGGACTTAGGGGGAGCCATGGCGATTTCGTTTCGCGAATATCCGTGGTATCTGCAAGCGCTCATCTTTTTCGCGCTGGCACTGGTAATTTTTGGAGCCGGAGAATACTTGCCCATGTCGCCCGTGGCGGCCATACGAAATACTTTGGACGCCAATCACACCGAGGATTCCGATTTGAATCGCCAGGTGGCGGAATTGCAAGTCTACGAGCGCCGCAATGCCGAATTCAAAGTGGAGATGGCCGCTCTCGAAAAGCAATTGGAAACCCTGAAGACGATCGTGCCGGAAGAAAAAGAAGTGGATGAGTTCATTCGGCTGCTTCAGGAAGCTGCCTCCGCTTCCGGCGTGCAAATTCGCAGTTTGTCCGCGCAAGCGGTGGTTCCCAAGGAATATCACTACGAGCTGCCTTTCTCGATCAGCGTGGACGGGCCGTTCTTCAGCATCGAGGATTTTTTTGCGCGCCTGAGCCGCCTTTCGCGGATCATTAATGTCGGAGACCTGACCTTCTCGGGCCTTTCCGATCCGTCCAAGGCGAGATATCCCGTGCGCCCCGGCACCACGGTCCAGGGTACATGCCTGGTTACAACGTTCTTTAGCAAGCCGATGGATGCATCTACGGCCCCGGCGGGCAAGAATCAGCCCGTCCGCAAATAGGCCGAATTGAGCCGACTGACTATGCGACTCGCAAAATCATCGCGAAGCCTTCTGCCGCTGACCTTATCGGCGGTTCTTGCCACCTGTGCCTGGGCGCAAGACCATCCGAACGTCCAGCCAAATGCGGTGCGCCAGCAATTGATGAATCCCGCGCCCGCCGGTTCCCCGGCGCCCAGCGCTCCGAAGCCTCCCGCGCCGGCCCCTGCGAAACCCGCGGCGACTGCCCATGACCCGGCGCAGGCTGCGCCCGCGAATTCCGCAAATCCCCAGGCCGAAAAGCCTGCGGGAGAAAAAGCCGTAACGCGGCGCGATCCGTTTGACACGCTGCTGAGCAAGGCCCGAGCGGGCGGTTCGACGCCGGATAATCTTCCCCCCGGGAAGGCTGGTCTGATCGTCGAAACGCTGCGCATCGATGGCATCGTGCACAGTCCCAACGGGATGATCGCCATCGTCTCGAATGCGGCACAACGAGTTTATTTCTTGCGGGAAGGCGACAAGTTATACGACGGTTCGGTCGAGAAAATCGCCCTCGACGCGATTTCATTCCAGGAGAATGGCAAAGACGCATTTGGAAAACCGCTGGAACGCACGGTGACCAAGCGGCTTTACCCCAGTTCAGGAGAACAGCAATGAAGACCAATTGGCCGGCTCTCAGGTTCCGCTTCCTATGGCTGGCAGGCGCCGCGGTTGCGGTTCTGCCCGCGAGCGCGCAAGTCGCTCCGCAAATGCCCTCGAGCGTGGCTGCTCCACTGGCCTCCATCTCGGCTGTCGAGGTTGCCCAGCCGGGCCAGCAAACGGCCGTGCGCATCAGCGGGACCGGTGAGTTGCATTACCGGACTTCGCGCCTGGACTCTCCACCACGCCTGGTGCTGGATTTTGCCGATACGCGCTTGAAAGTACAGAGTACGAAGGTCGCCAGCGATTATTCTCCTGTCCTGGACGTGCGCATGGGACAACCGAATCCTGGACAGTCGCGCATCGTGATCGATCTTGCGAAACAGGTTCCATTCACCACGCAGGCGGATGGATCGAATGTTACGATTTCTTTCCCATCTGCCGTTGCAACCTTGGCCACTCCCACTGCCCTCCATGCGGTTAAAAAGCCTGCGCGGGCCAGTCTGGCTTCCGTCAAGGCGCCGAATATGCCGCTTCCATCCTGGCTGACGGGAACGGACATGGGATTTGCCCGTCCCGCAAGCGAACCGGCCGCGCCCGAGATGCAGGATCCCGCGACGGAACCGTCCCAAACGCCCATAGCGGAAAAGAAATATTCGGGCGACCCGATTTCGGTGAACCTGAAGGACGTGGATTTGAAAGATTTCTTTCGCCTGATTCATGAAATCAGCGGCCTGAACGTCGTTCTGGACCCTTCCGTTCATGGAAATGTGACGCTGGTTCTCGACGAAGTTCCCTGGGATCAGGCTCTGGACATCGTCCTGCGCAATAACGGGCTCACCAAGGAAATCGACGGCAATGTTCTGCGCATCGCCACCCAGGATACTCTCCGGCACGAAGCCGACCAGCACCGGGACCTCCTCAAGGCGCAGACGGATTCGATTGAACCGGTGACGGTCACGCGGGTGTTGAGTTACGCCCAGGCGACCACCATGGTGGCTACGCTGAAAAAGTTCCTGACCCCACGGGGCGACGTTTTCGCCGATATCCGTTCGAATACGCTGATCATTCGCGATATTCCCGCCTCTATTCCCAAGATCGATAATTTGCTGCGCCAGATAGACCGCAAATCGCAGCAGGTGGAAATTGACGCCCGCGTCGTACAGACATCGCGTTCCTTTGCGCGTGAAATCGGCACCGAGTTTGGCTTTTCCACGCCCGCCGGGAACACAGGCCTCGGGGGACTTGTCGGGAACAGCGCTTTCATAAGTCCCGTCATCCATTCGATTATTCCGGATTTCGGCGTACCGGCTTCAGGTGGCACCTCCATTCCGCTCAGTACGAATCTGGGCGCCACCGCCCCGAACAGCGGCTTCACTTTTTCCACCCAGGGCCACAATTATGCGATCGATTTTATTCTTAGCATGATGGAGTCCCGCGGCGTCGGCAAAATTCTCTCCGAGCCCAAGGGCATCACGCAAAATAACGAGAAATTGACGGTGAAGCAGGGTCAACAAATCCCGATCCAGACCAATATCAATAATACGATTACCACGCAATATGTGGACGCTGTTCTGGAGTTGGAAGTCACTCCCCAGATTACCTCAGAGGGCACCGTGTTCCTGGACGTCAACGTTCAGAACACCCAGATTGATAAAAGCATCAGCGTGCAGGGAATGCCCGGCCTGGATACCGAATCGACGCAGACCAAAGTCCTTGTTAACGATGGAGGCACCGTGGTTATTGGCGGTGTCGTAATCACGAATCAGAATACGACGATTAATCAGGTGCCACTGCTGGGGAGCATGCCCATTATCGGCAACCTGTTCAAACATACTTCCATCGACGTTACCACTCAGGAGTTGATGTTCTTCGTCACTCCTCGAATTTTGCCGGGCTGAGTTCGGCAAGGTACAATATCGCGCGACCTGGGAGGAGACCTCGGTTTCCTCCCTTTTTTATGCCGACCAACTTTACGACCCGCTTAAAACGCCTTCGCCAATCACTCGATTCCGCAGGGGCCGGCGCGCTGCTCGAGACGCACCTGCCAAATATTTATTACCTGTGCGGATTTTCCGGTGATTCGGGCGCTTTGCTGATCGATCACTCGTCAGCCATCTTATTCACCGATGGCAGGTTCACGATTCAAGCCAAGGAAGAAACCCGCACCATCCGTGTGCACATTCATAAAGGCCCGCTCCTCGAAGCGGTTGGCGAACACCTGCGAGGACGGAAACGCCAGAGGGTGGCGGTCTCACCCTCGCGCCTCACTTTGGCGGGCTGGAAGGGCCTCAGGAAGGCGGCAGGAGGCAATTTAAAGTGGGTTGCCATCGACGGCCTCGTGGAAAACCTCCGAGCGGTGAAAGACGCCGCTGAGATTGTTCGAATTCGGGATGCCGCGCGGCTGGGCTCCGAAGTTATGGAAGAAGCGATTCGATTGATTCGCCCCGGCGTCACCGAACTGGACATAGCCGCCGAGATTGGCTACCGGATGCGCCGAAAAGGCGCTTCCGGGGAGTCCTTCGACGCCATTGTGGCTGCCGGACCGCGTTCGGCGTTGCCACATGCGCGTCCCACGGCGCGCCGAATTGGGAAAAACGAGTTGGTCGTACTGGACCTCGGTGCTATACTGCGCCGCTACTGCAGTGACTTGACGCGCACAGTGCACGTCGGCAAGGCGTCCACGCGCGTCCGCCAGTGGTATCATGCGGTACTGGACGCGCAGACGGCGGCAAAAGAAGC
>PMOP01000037.1 GCA_003161495.1 Acidobacteriota bacterium
CTCGGGCGGCTGACGACGCCGCATGGCGTGATTGATACGCCTGCGTTCATGCCGGTCGGCACGGTTGGAACGGTGAAGGGCCTCACGCAGCAGGCGCTTACCGAGTTGGGCGTGCAGATTCTGCTTGGCAACACGTATCACTTATATTTGCGTCCCGGCCACGAACGCATTCGCCGGCTCGGCGGACTGCATCGATTCATGTCCTGGCCGGGAGCGATCCTCACGGATTCGGGCGGGTTTCAAGTGTTCAGCCTCGCCGATCTGCGCAAGGTTACGGAGGAGGGCGTGTTGTTCCGCTCGCACCTGGACGGCTCCGAACATTTTCTTACGCCGGAAAAATCAATCGAGATTCAGCAGGCGCTGGGCTCGGACATCGCGATGGTGTTTGATGAGTGCATCGAATATCCGGCCGATCACGCGCGCGCGGCCGGCGCCGTGAAGCGCACGACGGAGTGGGCGCGCCGCTGCCGTGACTATGCGCTTGCCCCTGCCGCTAGCAATGAGGCGCGAGGCTCGCTGCAATCGCGCCGCACCAACGCCGAAGCTTCCACCAATCCGGGTCAGGCGATGTTCGCGATCGTGCAGGGCGGCGCGCACGCCGATCTGCGCCGCGAGAGCGCGCGCCAACTTGTGGACCTGGATTTTCCCGGCTACGCGGTGGGAGGCATCGCCGTCGGCGAGCCGCACGCGCTTTCGTGCGAGATGACCGCCGTGGCCACGGAAGAACTTCCCAAAGATCGCCCGCGCTACGTCATGGGAGTTGGTCTCCCCGAGCAGCTGGCCGACTACGTTCGTTGCGGCGTGGACATGATGGATTGCGTGCTGCCGACGCGCAACGCGCGCAACGGCTGCCTCTTCACCAGCACGGGCCGCGTGAACATACGCAACGCGATTTATGCCGACGATCCGCGCCCGCTGGACGAGCGCTGCACGTGCATGGTGTGCCGCACCTACTCGCGCGCCTACCTGCGCCATTTGTTTCACGCCAATGAAATTCTGGCGTCCATCCTGAACTCCCACCACAACGTTGCATTTTTCCTTGACATTATGAGCAAGATTCGACAGGCTATCGCGTTCGGGGAACTGGCGGAATTCTCCTCGGAGTTCCTAGCGCGCATGGAATCGGGTGAACCCTGAAGCAGGCTGGTGGCACAGCTTGCGCTGTGGGTGTCAGGGTATGTTAGGCTGCGAACGCCTCGGTCCTGTCCTCCACGATGGATGGAAACGGCGGGACCTATTTTTGTCCGCGGCAGTTCGTCAAACGGTTGGTCGTAATCTGAGAACGAGGTCGTAAGAAATGTCTTTGTCGTTTTCACCGCAAAATTTGTACTTGATGGCCCAGGCGGGGCCCGGAGGCCTGATGGCCTTCCTGCCCTTGATCATCATCATGGGCATTTTTTATGTGTTGCTGATCCTTCCCGCGCAGCGCCGCCAGAAGAAAACCCAGGAAATGGTCAACGCCCTGAAAAACGGCGACAAAGTTGTCACCAGCGGCGGGCTATTCGGCACGATTGTCGGGCTTGAAGGCGATTCCATTCAGCTTCGCATCGCCGATCAGGTGAAGGTAAAAGTCTTGCGTTCCGCGGTAACCGGTCTGCAACCAGATGGTAAGGAGGAGTCGTAGGCCGTGGTCGGGTGCGGGCTCAACTTAGAGCCCGCCTAAAAAACGATCCGCTCCATTTATTCCGACGGGCGAAAAAGAAAGCCCGCATCCGTGGAGTCCTGAGCCAGTTCAAGCCATGAATTCAAATCTCAAGTGGAAAGCATTGTTCATCGCAGCCGTCATCCTTGCATGCCTTATAGGCCTCGTGGGGCGGCCGGATTTTCCGCCCAAGTCTTGGGCCGGAATTAAGTCAAATTTTTCGGATAGCATCAAGCTGGGCCTGGATTTGCAAGGCGGCACGCACCTGATTCTGCAGGTGCAAGTGCAGGAAGCCATCAGCCAGGAAACGGATCAGACGCTCGACCACGTCACGACGCTTCTTCGCGACAAGGCCATTCGTTACGACGAGATTCGCAAGCTAAGCGACACGCAGATTCTGGTGCACAACATTGCTTCCGAACAGGCCGGCAGCGCGCGCAATCTGATCAACGATCAGTTTCCGGATTGGGATGTTTCCCCAGCTCCGGGCGAACCCTCCGGCTACCTCGTGACGATGAAGCAAACGCGCGTCGTCAACATCCAGCAGCAGACCATGGATCAGGCAGAAGAAACGATCCGGCGCCGCATCGATGCGCTGGGCTTGACGGAACCGCTCGTCGCTCCTTACGGCCAGGGCGAGAACGAAATCATCGTCGAGCTTCCCGGCGAAGGCGATCCCAACCGCGCCAAGAGCGTGATCCAGGCCGGCGGGCAGTTGGAATTGCATCTGGTTCTGGACACGACTCCCTATCAGTCTGAGGTTGCGGCACTCGCAGCCCACGGCGGCGTCCTGCCGCCGAACGCGCAAATCGTTCAGGGCAAAAGTTCGGCTTCGGGGCCGGGCCAAGCCGCCACAGAAAGCTGGTACGTAATCGATCGCGTGCCTGTCGTCACGGGGCGTGACCTGCGCAGCGCAACCGCCGTGCGCAGCACAAAAAACATCGGCTTCTACGATGTCGATTTCACGCTTTCCACCGAAGCGGGCCGCAGGTTTGGACCTTTCACCGAGCAAAATATCGGCAAGCAACTGGGCATCGTTCTCGAGCATAAACTTCAGACCGCCCCTGTCATCAACGGGCGCATTGACGATACCGGGGTGATCGAAGGCCAGTTCGGCGAACAGGAAGCCAACGATCTTGGTCTGGTCCTGCGTTCCGGAGCGCTGCCGGCCTCCATTAAATATCTTGAAGAGCGCACCGTTGGCCCTTCGCTCGGCGCGGACTCCATCCGGCACGGCGTTCAGGCGTCGATTATCAGCCTGGTCGTCGTCATGCTGTTCATGGTTGTCTACTACCGCTCGGCGGGAATCAATGCCGTGATCGCGTT
>PMOP01000385.1 GCA_003161495.1 Acidobacteriota bacterium
AGGTCATCGCGCGCAAATGGCGGCCGCAAACGTTTGGCGACGTGGTCGGGCAGCAGCACGTCACGCGGACGCTCTCCAACGCCATACAATCCGGGCGCGTGGCGCACGCTTATATTTTTTCCGGGGCGCGCGGCGTGGGCAAAACAACCACCGCTCGCATTCTTGCCAAAGCGCTCAACTGCTCGAAGGGGCCCGCCGCGGAACCTTGCAACGAGTGCGATTCCTGCCGTGAGATTGGCCTGGGAAATTCCCTCGACGTGATTGAAATCGATGCGGCCTCCAACCGCGGCATCGATCAGATTCGCGAACTGCGCGAGATGGTGCGTTACGCTCCCGCCGGCGGCCGCTACAAGCTCGTAATTCTCGACGAAGCGCACGCGCTCACGAATGAAGCCTCGAACGCACTATTGAAAACTCTCGAAGAGCCTCCCGACAAAGTCATCTTCGTCATGGCTACGACCGAGCCGGAAAATCTGGCCGACACGATTCGTTCGCGTTCGCAGCATTTTCATTTTCGCGCGCTTTCGTTCGCCGAAATTTCGGGCGCGCTGGAAGAAATTTGCGCGAAAGAAAATCTCACGGCCGAACCCGGCGGCATCGCCGTGATGGCTCGCGCCGCCGAAGGCAGTCTGCGCGACGGGCTTTCGCTTCTCGAACAGGCGCGCGCGTATTGCGGCTCGAATATCACGGACGCGCAGGTTCGCGAATTGCTCGGCGTCGTTCCCGGAGAAATTCTGGATGAGCTGACCGGAGCGATCCAGGAGCGGTCGGCCGACCGCGTGCTCTCGCTCGTGCACCGGATGCTCGCCGAGGGGCAGAATCTCCAGCATTTCTGCCGCGAAGCCATCGGCCATTTTCGCAACCTGCTCGTTGCGCGTGTATGCGGAGCGGATTCGGAATTGATTGCCGCGCCCGCCGACGAGCGGCCGGGATTGAAGAAAGCGGCGGAATTTTTCAGCGAGGAAGACCTCACGCGATTTTTTCAGATCCTGCTGCACACGGATGACGATCTGCGCCGTAAGCCGGATGCGCGCCTGCATCTGGAAATGGGCCTGTTGCGCATGGTGAATGCCGCGCGCCTTGCGCCGCTCGAAGAACTTCTTGCGGATCTGGAAGGTGGAACTCCGGCAAGTGCCGCGCCCGCGCGATCTTCCAGCGCTTCGGGTTCGGCGTCAGCGTTGCCCTCGGCGAGCGCCAGCGTTCCTTCATTTCCGTCGCCTGTTGCGAGAGCGATCGCTCCGGCCTCATTTGCCAGTGCAACTTCGCAAGGCGCTTCCGCAGGCACAGCGACCGCGCGAGTGCAAGCGGCGAGCGCGCCTCGCCCGGAATTCGCGGCTCCAACTGCCGCCGTTCGTGAAGAAGCAACTCCTGCGCCGCCGCGCATGGAAGCGGCTCCCGCTCCCGCAGAGATTCCCATTGCTGTCGCGGAGCCCGCGGCGGCCGTCGATGGATCCGTGCAAGCGCAAGTCGAATCCATCAAGAGCGCGATCGTCGCGCAGGAAAAATTTTTGGGCGAGCTGGTGGGACACGCGTCGCGCTGGGAAATGAGCGGCGGCGAAGTGCGATTATTTTTNNCTCGCCGAGATGTTGCAGGCGCGCGACCCCATGGAACGTTTGCGCAACGTTGCCAGCCGCATCCTCGGCCACACGGTGCGCGTCTGTGTTAAACTGGAAGCCGTGCCGGTGGCAGGGGGAACAACAACCAACGGCACGCGGGAATTGCGCGCCAAGTTCGAGCAGGATCCGATCGTGCGCGCGATGCTGGAAAGATTCGGCGGCCAGATTTCCGACGTAAAACGCCGGGGCGAGGAGTAGACCATGGAAGTGAAAGCGCTGCAGCAGATTCTCTCGCAGTTTCGACAAATGCAGGAGGGCTTGCAGAAGCAGGTCGAAACCGTGTTGGTGGAAGCCTCGGCCGGCGGCGGCATGGTCGCCGTCAAAATGAACGGCCAGAAACAACTCACCGAAATTCGCATTGATCCCGAAGTGTTCTCCGGAAAAGATCAGGAATTGATGCAGGACCTGGTGCGCGCGGCCGTGAACGAAGCCAGCCGCCGCGTGGACGAAGAGCTCACCAACCAGTTGAAAAATATTACGGGCGGAATTCCCGGAATGGCCGGATTGAAAATTCCCGGCATGTTTTAAGCCGCACCCTTTGAGAATGTTTTTGCAGCCAACACTTCGAGTGAATCTGGATTCTTTGGCCCGCCTCACTCCATCACGGAACAATTCACATGCCTGATTTCGCCGAGCCCGTCGAGCGGCTGATCGATCAACTGAAACGCCTGCCCGGCATCGGCGCAAAAACCGCGCAGCGCCTGGCGTTTCACATTCTCCGCGCGGAGCCCGAAAGCGCGCTGGCATTGGCCGACGCTATACGCGACGCCAAGACGAACATGCGAATTTGTTCGGTGTGCAACAACATCACGGACGTCGACCCGTGCCTTTATTGCACGAGCTCGACGCGCAGCCATAAGACCATCTGCGTCGTCGAAGAGCCGCACAACATCATGGCCGTTGAAAAAACGCGCCAGTACGGCGGGATGTATCACGTGCTGGGCGGGTCGCTTGCGCCCCTGCGAGGCATCGGGCCCGACCAGTTGCACCTGAAAAGTTTGATTGAACGGCTCAAGGGAGGCGCGGTCGAGGAAATTATTATCGCGACGAATCCGAACGCCGAAGGAGAGGCCACGGCGATGTATCTCTCGAAGCTGCTGAAGCCGCTGGGCGTGCGCGTGACGCGCATTGGTGTGGGAATTCCCGTGGGCGCCGACCTGGAATACGCCGATGAAGTCACCATGATGAAAGCCATGGAAGGCCGGCGAGATTTGTGATCAGTGATTCGTCGGCAGGATGGGCGCCCGAGGCAGGCGTGCGTTAGCGTGAATGCAATGCGGTGTTCTCCATCGCTTCGGTTTTTTTGATTTCCGCAAGAGCTTCCGTTTTTCTCCCCGTTGCCGCCAGGATCGCGCTTCGAGTCGCGTGCGCCGCAGTTTGATTCGGCGCGATTTCGATGGCCCTCTCGGCTTCCACAAGCGCTTCATCGAATTTTTGCGCGCGCAGAAATTGCGTGGCGAGGTTTTCGTGCATCAAGGAGGACACCTGCGATAGATCGACCTTGCCGTCATAAACCAGAATGGAATTCGCAATTACCGCTGACGGAGACACCCGCTGAAAAGGAAGATACGGATTGATCCAATCCGCGACCGAAAACAATTGCGAAACTTCGGAGGCGCCGATGAACACCGGATCGTCGACTTGCGGCGGAACGATCGGCATTCCCGGTCGAATCGAACCGGCAGTAGCTCGGGGCAAAATCCTGCAGGGAATTCCGTAGTAGGAAATATCGACAATTTGGGAGCCGAAATAGGCGAGCCAACAATTCTTGATCTGGCGCTGGTCGATGTACTGCTTCAATGCGGTGAGACCCTGTCCCCAATCCACATCGGAATCCGTCACGAGTTGATAGGACTTCGCCGAACCGCCCCAAAGTTCATTTGCGTACGGAATATAATTGGGGAAAGCCCGAACGGAAGACCACGCATGACAAACCACAAGAAGTCCGAGCAAAACTGCGAGCGCCGTGTGCCGCCTGGCCAGATTCCAGGCGGCGAAGGAAACGACGATAATCACAAATGGAAACACAGGCAAGAGATGGCGAATGCCGTGATTGTCGCCGGAGGACATCGCCACGGCAAGATAGATCGCGATTGGAATGACGAGAAACAGTATTTCCCTGCGAAATTGTTTCCCCCAAAGCGCGGCGCTAAGCGGCGCCAGTAAACAAAGCGCCAGGAATGCCAGCGTGGACTTGATCATGAAAACAGCCGGAAAATAAAACCATTGCGCGGAAGGAAAAAATTTCCCCATAACGATGGTGGCCAGCGTCGGCTGCGCGAAAACGTCCACCAGCCCGTACAGATAAGATTCGGGCAGCAGATGCCAGTGAGCGATCTGCTGGAAAATAGCGGAAGAATTGTGCCCCAAGAGAGTCACAAATTCCGCGTAGGGAGGTTTCATTGCCAGATTGTCAGGGCGCGCCGCGTAGCGAAACCCATAGAAAGACCACAGCACCGCAAGCGAAATCGCGGCAATGGCCGCCAAGGAAGCAGCTTGGAAGAGCGTTTCCCTCACGATACCCGGAGGAAATTTTTTCGTGGCGGGATCCCGCAGGGAAAGAAGCTCCGCCAGCGCAAGTACCAATAGCATCGGGAAAATAAGAATCCCGGAATGCTTGGCGCCCAGGCAAAGGCCCGCGGCGACTCCTGCGGCGCACAGGCGCAGCACGGAAGGCTTTTTTAAATAGAAATAGAAACCGCCGACGGCCAGAATAAATCCAAATGTCACCCCGACATCGGTGGTTACGAGCGCGCCGTGAGCAAGAAGGTTGGGCTCAAATACGAGCAAAGTCAGAGCCAGAAACGCGGGCCCTTCGCCCCACATGGAATACGCCACCAGGAAAACGGTGAGGCCCAGGCAGATGGTAAAGACCGCCGCGGCCATTCTGG
>PMOP01000427.1 GCA_003161495.1 Acidobacteriota bacterium
GAAAGCATTTTTGCGGTCGAGCGAACCGACCCGCGCCGCGCGCTGTTCGTTTCCGACGCCGGCGATTCGCGTTCGCCGCTCTATTTCCGCTCGGCCCTGGGTTCGGCTGCGGAGTCGGCCTTCACGCTCGACGTGGTCAGCGCCGGCGAGGCGGCCAATCAGCAGCTTTCCAAATACGCGTTTGTCGTGCTCTCGGATTTGATTTCCGTGCCAGCTGAATTTGAAAGCGCGCTCCTGCGATATGTGCAGGGCGGCGGCAGCGTGTGGATCGCGGAGGGAACTTCAGCGGCGCACTCGACGCGCGTTCCCGTCTTTGGCGGCAACATTCTGGATTCCCACGATTATTCGCGCACGAGCGATCGCTATCTGAACGTAGCAGATGCCGATCCTTCGCACCCCTCCGTGGAAAAAGCCGACCACTGGTCCGGCGTGAAGTTTTATTTTGCGGTTCGCGTGGATCCGGGCGGCGCGCGCGTGATCGCCCACCTGACGGATGGAACGCCTTTGCTGCTTGAAAAGAAAATGGGCGAGGGCAATGTTTTGCTATTCGCCTCTGGCCTCGACAACCTCACCAATGATTTTCCGCTTCACCCGATCTTCGTGCCCTTCGTCGAGCAGACCGCGCTTTATTTGTCCGGCACCGAGCGGCGCAGCGGCGCTCGAGTGGTGGATTCTTTCCTCGAACTGCGCAGCTCGAAAGAACAGTCCGTCGGCGTCGAGGTGATCGATCCCCAGGGCCATCGGCCCCTCTCGCTTAAAGATTCGACGTCCACGCAGACGTATCAATTAACGAGCGCCGGTTTTTATGAATTGAAACTCGCGAACGGCCGTCAGGACGTGATCGGTGTCAATCCGGACCGCCGCGAATCCAACCTGGAAATTATTCCGGACGATGTTTTAGCGCTGTGGCGTGGAAATTCCGGCGCGGGAACGGCGCAGGCTGGGGCCGGGGTCTCCCCCGAGGAACAGAAGCAGCCCTACCGTTTGTGGTGGTATATTATGCTTCTAGTATTTGCCGCAGCCATCGCCGAATCCCTGCTTGCGGACCGATACCTGGGGACCCAGCAGCAGGAGGACTTATGAGCTTTCGGGACCAGCTCAACTCCTACATCCAACAATTGGAGAGACGGCTGCGCCTGGGCGCGATGTTTCGCGGGGCTGCGATCCTCACCTCGGTTGCACTGGCCGCCACCGTAGTCCTCGTTCTGATCACCAACGCCCTGGCATTCTCCCGCTGGAGCATTACCAGCGCGCGTGTTGCGCTGCTGTTTGCGCTCGTCCTAGCTGTGACCTTCGGAATTGCGCTACCCCTCATCGCGCTCAACCGCCGCCGCGCAGCTCGCCAGGCCGAAGACATGTTTCCCGAATTCAAGCAGCGCCTCGTGACATTCGCCGAACGCGACGCCGAGAAGCGCGAGCCTTTTCTGGATTTGCTGGCCCTCGATACGCTGAACGTGGCGCGCACCGCGGAACCCAAGTCCCTGGTTCCGGATAAGAAGCTCGCGACATTTCTCAGTGTCGGCGCAGTCTCGCTGTGCGTGCTCGTGTGGCTCATTCTTGCCGGGCCGGGATATCTTGGCGAAGGCGCTGCCTTGCTGTGGGCGGCCACGCCGCACGCTGGGTCGGCTCCCTTTTATGACATTCAAGTGGTCCCCGGCGATATTTCCGTCCGGCGAAATTCCGATTTGATGGTGACGGCGCAGCTCATCGGCTTGCAAACGCAGAGCGTGCGCCTGTATGCGCGCTATCAGAGCGCTTCCAAATGGGATCAGGTGCCCATGCGTCCGCAGGCCGGAGGTTCGGGCTTTCAATTTGTTTTCGCGGGCCTGCCGGAAAGCGTCGAGTACTACGTGGAAGCGGGACCGCTCGACTCGAAACACTTCAACATCCGAGTGCTCGATTTGCCGAACGTGAAAAACGTACGCGTGACGTACCGCTATCCTTCCTGGACGCACATGCAAAATGTGACCGAGGAGCGGGGCGGCGATCTGCGCGCTGTCGAAGGCACCGAAGCGGATCTCGAAATAGAAACCGACAAGCCCATGCGCGACGGCCTTCTCGTGCTTAATGATGAGCAACAGATTCGCCTCTCGGGCGGCGAAGGAAATGTGTATAAGGGCACGGTGCGCATGGAAAAAGACGGGGTGTACCACGTCGCCGCGCTCGATCAGGGCCAGCCCGTGCGNNGCGGAGCCGCCGAACGTGATCATCGCGCGTCCCGGCCACGACTATCGCGCGAGTCCCATCGAAGAAGTCACCGTCGCGGTGAAGGCCGACGATGAATTCGGCGTTTCCGAAATGACGCTGCACTATTCCGTGAACGGCGGCCCTGAACAGACAGTCGATTTGCTCAAGCAGAAAGCCGCGAAGCAGGCCGACGGCTCCACGGTCCTTTCCCTCGAGGATTTCAAGGCGGTGCCGGGCGACGTCGTCAGCCTCTATGCGGTCGCGAAGGACGCGCATACCGAATCGCGCACCGATATTTCCTTCATCCAGGCCGATCCTTTCGAGCGCGAATTCTCGCAATCCCAGGCGGCGGGCGGCGGAGGTGGTGGCGGGGGCGGCGGCATGGGCGAGCAGAACGATATCTCCCAGCGCGAAAAAGAAATCATCGCCGAAACCTGGAAGCATCAAGGCGATAAGAAAGCAACGCAGCAGGAAGCGGCCGACGCCGCAAAATTCCTTTCCGGCGTGCAGGCCAAGCTGGGCGAGCAGGCGAGATCCCTTGCGGGACGCATGCAAAGCCGGGAATTGTCCCAGGAAAACGAAGAATTTAATAGTTTCGTGAAAGACATGAACGCGGCCGCCGAAGCCATGGGTCCGGCTGCGCAGCAATTGCAGCAGCAAAAATGGCGCGAAGCCATGCCCAGCGAACAGAAAGCCCTTCAGAACCTGCTGCGCGCCGAAGCCACGTTCCGCCAGATTCAAATTGCCTTCGGCAGTTCGGGCGGCGGAGGCGGAGCGGGGGGCGGCGCAGGGCGCGACCTCGCGAGCCTGTTCGATCTGGAGCTCGACACGGAAAAAAATCAGTACGAAACGGCGCAGACCGCGGGCGGTTCCGCCAGCCAGCAGCAAAAAGAAATCGACGAAGCGCTGCAAAAGCTCGATCAGCTTGCGCGCCGCCAGGAAGAACTGGCCCAGCAGCAGGGCAACAGCGCGCAAAGCTCCGAGCAGCGCTGGCAGCAGGAAATGTTGCGCCGCCAGGCCGAAGAGCTGCAACGCCAGATGGAACAGATGGCCCGTAACAATGGCCAGAGCGGCTCAGGCTCGCAATCCAGTTCGCAGCAGCAAGGAAACGCGCAGGGCAATTCCTCTTCAGGTTCTTCGGGGCAGTCAGGCTCATCCGGACAGTCAGGTTCATCCGGCCAATCAGGTTCATCGGGACAATCGGGCGGTGGAGGAAAGTCGGGCGATCCGCGTGTCCAACAATCGCTGGACCGGTTGCGCCAAGCGACCGACGACATGCGCCGCGCAACTTCTCCGCAACAGAGCGAAGCTGAAGCGCGCCGCGCCGCCGACCGTTTGAAGGAAGCTACCGACTTGCTGGGCAGCATGCGCCAGCAGCAATCGTCCACGAAAGTCGATTCGCTCGCCGAAGAGGCCAGCCGCCTTACTCAGGAGGAGCGCGACCAAACCGGCCGCATTCAGCAAGCTTTCGGACAGGGGATGGGAACGCAGTCGGGAACGCAGCAGCGCCGGAAACTCGCCGACGATCGCGAGAAACTTGCGAACGATCTCGGCGGCCTGGAAAAAAATCTGCAGGACACCGCGCGCGAACTCGCCACGCAGAATCAGAACGCCGCCTCCACCAAGTTACGCGAAGCGCTCGGCGACATGCAGCAATCCGATCTGCGCGCGCGCATTCAGCGCGGCGCCGACTGGATGCGCCGCGGCATCGATCCCAATGCAAATGGAATGGAACCTGAAATCGCCGCCGGAATGCAGCGCCTCGAAAAAGGGTTGCATGACGCGCAGCAGGCAATGGGTTCCGCTCCGCAGCAGGGGAACGATTCGCAACAGGGGATCGAAACCGCGCTCAATCGCGTGGAGCGGCTGCGCAACCAGCTTGGCGGCCCGTCGCGCGACAACCAGGGACGCCAGCAGGGGCAGGGGCAGCAGGCCGGCCAAGGACAGGGGCAGGGCGGCAGTCAACAGTTTGGCCGGGGAAATCAGGGCGGCGGGAATCCAAACGGCGGGCCGGGCGCAAGGATCGGTGGCGGCGATAACAGCGGATCGTACGGTAACACGTACTCAGGCGGCGGTGGCAATGGCACCGTATACGGCAATCTAGATACTGGAAATAACACGCCCCGAGGAGGACCGCCAGTCCAGCCCGACAATTCCCCGGTTCCGCCGCAACGCGCCTATGACGACAGCCTGCGCGATTTGAATCAGCTTCGCCAGGCGGTACGCGACGATCCAGAAATGGCCAAGCAAGTCCAGGAACTCATCCAGGAAATGGAGCGCCTCGATCCGAGCCGCTTCCCCGGCAACCCGGCGCTCGTCGAGCAACTGCATTCCCAGGTGCTTGCCGATGTGGATAAACTGGAACTGCAGTTGCGGCGCCAGCTCGATGACAAGGATTCCGGCCAGGTGCGCAGCGGCGACACGAAAACGGTGCCACAGGGTTACGAGGAATCCGTCGCCGAGTATTACCGCCGTTTGAGCAAGAATACCAAGTAGAGGGATTGCGGGTTTTTAGTAGCATAGGCTTCAGCCTGTGGGGTTCGAATTTTCTCCAGCACAAAACCCACGGTGAATCTAAGCGGCGCATCGCCGAATGGATCACGCGCCTGCCCCAGGAATACGAAATTCATATTTACAGCCAGCACGTCGAGGATGTGGATCTCACGCGCATGCGCTGGCACCGGATTCCGCGGATTCCCGGGCCGCACCTTTTAAATTTTCTTTGGTGGCTCGCCGCGAATCACCTCTGGCGATGGTGGGACGCGCACGTGCGCGGGCTTCGTCCCGATCTGGTGCACACGGCGGGAACGAATTGCTGGGACGCGGATCTGATCTCCATCCACATCGTCTTTGCCGAATTTGTGCGTATGTCCGAACATGAATTGCGGTTCCGTGGAAGTCCGATTCGTTTCTGGCCCAGGTTGCTTCATCGTAGGCTTTACCACCGGCTGATTATTTTTCTGGAACGCCGCATGTACACGAACCCGAAGACCGGCCTGATTTTGATTGCGAAAAAAACCGCGGACGATTTGAAACGTCATTACGGCATCAGCGGCCCTTTGCCGATTGTCTACATCGGTCTCGACCATAAGATTTTCAACCGGGAGGTGAGGCTTCGCAACAGACCTGAGGTCCGAGCGCAACTCGGCTTCAGCGAAGACAAATTTGTTCTGGTGCTGGTCGGCAACGATTGGAAGAAGAAGGGCCTGGTAGCTCTGATTGAAGCGCTCGCGCAACTAAAGGATCTGCCGCTGGCACTCGTCGTTGCAGGAAAAGACGATTCGGCGCCCTACCAAAGCCGGATTCGAGAGCTGGGACTGGAGGGAAAAGTGACGTTTTGCCCTTCTCGCGCGGACGTGCAATGGTATTACGCCGCCGCCGATGTGTATGTTGGTCCATCGCTGGAAGGCACGTTTGCGCAGCCTCCCGCCGAAGCCATGGCGTGCGGCTTGCCCGTAATCACCACGGCGACGAACGGAACAGCCGAAATCATGACCGATGGCGTCGACGGATTAATTCTGCAGGATCCCAATGATGTGGCGGGCCTTGCTGAACGCATCCGATGGCTATACGAACATCCCGAACAAAGGGAGAGCCTGGGCGCGAAAGCCGCGGTGACCGCCGCGGAATATACGTGGGACCGGAATGGCGTGGAGATGCGAGCCATTTTTGCGAATGCGCTTGCCCGTCGCGCACGCAAATAAAATGACGGGCACTCAAGCCAGCATGCTGGATTTCTCACGAACCCATGCTGCACAATACGCAATGCCTGCATCCAAAGTAAGGAAGCGGATTCCATGATTCAAAAACCAAATGTCCTGGCCGCGTGTTGCGCGCTCGTTTTGCTTCTCGGCGCGTCGCCTGCTTCTGCGCGCGCGCAGGATGCCGGCCCGATGCAACCGCCGGAGTCGACAAAGTTTCCGGCGCCTCCGCCTTCCGCCAAGCCCGAACCGCCTACGCTGCCTCCGGACGAAATCATTCGACGATTCGCGGCGAAAGAGGACGAAATGGTGAGCGCCATCAAGGGCTACACCTTTCAAAAAGACGTCCGCATCCAGGAGATCGGCTCCGACAATAAGCCCGCCGGCCAGGTCGAAATCGTCACGCAGCTGCGAGTTTCTCCCGAGGGCAAAATGTATGAAAAGCCTGTGAGCCGAAAGCCATCGACGCTCCACAGTCTGGATTTGCAAAGGGGAGACGCCGATCTGCTCGCGCCGACGCCAATGTTTCCGCTGACCACCGCGATGCTTCCGAAATACGTAATCACGTACGGCGGCAAACAGCCGCTCGACGAATTGAACGCCTACTTTTTCACGGTGAAACCCCGCGCCCTGGATCGCGCCCGCGCCTATTTTTCCGGGGTCGTTTGGGTGGATGTGCAGGATCTGGTGATCGTGAAGACCATGGGCAAGTGGGTCACCGAACTTGGCGACGTAACTGCCAGCGATTTACCGTTCACAGTTTTCGAGACGTATCGCCAGCAAGTCGGCAAAAATTTGTGGTTCCCCGCCTATTCGCGGTCCGACGATACCTTCCAGGCAGGTAATACCAGCGTGCCCATCCGCGTCATCGTCAAGTGGACCGATTTCACTCCTCAGGCGAGCGCGCCCGCGCCGGATTCGCCTGCGATCGCGACGCCTTCCGACAATAAGGGAACGCAGTAGCTCCTGCGTCGCGAAACTTACTTCCATCAATTTTCAGATTTGTGCCGCAGCGTCGGCCTTTCGGGTTCTTCCGGGGGTTTTTCCTGCGGCTTTTCACCGGGAGGAGGAGCGGGAGGTTTCGGCGGCGCCAATATCCACTGGAAGCCGCCATCATAATCGACTTTGGCCATCGTAAGCTTTGTCTCCGGCGGAGTAATTGCCGGAATCGCCGCCTTCAAGAAATTGACAATGCTCGCAGCGTCGGATTTCTGGCTTTGTCCTTCGACGGCGAGCGCCAGGGATTTCGCCTGGACATCATTCGCCGTGCGGATTTTCGATACGCGCGCATCGTTTTGCTGAAGAAGATCGAGAAGTTCAGGCTCGCCGGTGGCGCGATTTTCCGGCGGATAGCGCACTTCCATGAACGTTTTTGGCTTGCCTTTCTCCGGAGGATAAAGCTGGTCGTAGCTCGGGCGCAAAACACGCGTCCGCCAAATACCGTTTCCGAGGTCGTCCTGCCGTATGCGGTAGTCGATGGTCCAGGCCTCGGGGCCGTAATCCCGCACAAATCCCGCGAGGACGATGCGGATCAACGGTTCGTCCTCGCCCAAATTAATTTTGTGGTGCAATTGTCCGGCGAGCACGCGAATCCGTTCGAGCACGGCGATGCCGACGGACTCGATATCGCTTGCGCGAAAACCGGTATCCTTCTGGCCGCCGGTATTCAACGCCGCGGCGACGAGGCCGCGAAATTCGTCGTCGAGCCGCACGGGCTTGTCCTTGGAATCCGGCTGCACCCATTCGACCGCGCCAAGCATCACGCCCATGCGCTCCACGGAAAGTATGTCGATGGTGGGAGGCTGCGAACCCGCCTCGCCGTGCGCGTCCATCGCCGCCAAAATGATTCCGTCCTTCGCCGCGCAAATCACGACCCGCCCCTCGGCCAGATTCACGGCGACTTCCTGATCGCCGGACTCCTGCGCGAATGCGGACGGAGCTAGAAACCACAGATGCACACAGATGAACACGGATAAAATCAAAAAAATGGAAGGCAACGAAAATTCGAGTTTGGGGTTTCGTTTCGCCATGGTCACAATTCCGTAAACAGAAATCTTTATCTTTTTCTTAATCAGTGTTTATCTGTGTTCATCTGTGGTTGCAAAGATTTTTCTTTGCGCGCGATGGCCTGCAACGCCGTGAATGCCACGACGTTGGCGACATCTTCCGCCGAACATCCTCGCGAAAGATCGTTTGCCGGGCGGTCCAGGCCTTGCAGAATCGGGCCCAGCGCCACGGCGCCACCCAGCCTCTCCACAAGTTTGTAGGCGATGTTGCCCGAGTCGAGATCGGGGAAGATCAGCACATTCGCATGCCCGGCGACGGGCGAGCCCGGAGCCTTTGAATTTGCCACGCGCGGCACGAGCGCCGCATCCGCCTGGAGTTCGCCATCCGCGGCCAGTTCCGGCGCGCGCGCCTTCAGGATGCGCAGCGCCTCCCTGACTTTTTCAACGCGCGCGTGCTTGCCCGAGCCTTTGGTGGAAAAGGACAGCAACGCGACGCGCGGCTCGGCATCGAGAATCGTCCGCGCATTTTCCGCCGTGGCGCGCGCGATTTCGGCAAGCTGCTCGGAGCTTGGGTCCGGCACCACCGCGCAATCGGCGAAGAGCAGCGCGCCGGAATTTCCCAACTCCAGTTCCGGACGCCCCGAAATGATCATGAGAAAAAAACTGGAAACCAGCATCGCCTCGGGCGCAAGCCCGATCGCGTGAAGAGCCGCGCGCACGGTTTCCCCCGTGGTGTTGGCCGCTCCTCCCACCGTCCCATCGGCATCGCCGGCGGCCACGCTCAACGCCGCAAAATAAAGCGGGCGCCGCGCGATGTCTCGCGCCTCGTCCAGGGAAATTCCGTGCGCGCGGCGGCGATCGTAATAAATCTGCGCATAGGTCTCGGCGCGGGGGCTCGTTGCGGGATCCTCGATCGCCACGTCGCCCATCGCCAGATGCAAATCCGCGGCGACCGAATCCATGATTTGTTTGCGGCCAAGCAAGGTAATTTTCGCGAAGCCTTCGCGGGCAATTGCGGCCGCGGCGGAGACGATGCGCGGGTCTTCGCCCTCGGGCAAGACGATGTGCTGGAGCTGGACGCGCGCGCGCGATTTGAGTTTTTCGATCAGTGTCACGGCACGCTCAAGTTATCACAGGATTGCTTGAGGGAGTACTTCCGCGCTTTTAGTAGCACGGGCTTCAGCCTGTGGGGTTTAATTCGTGCTCACGCTAAAACCTCAGGCTATGCTTCGAGAATCCTAATTCCTCGTATCGGGATGATCCTGAACGAATCGTTGGCGGACGCTGGCCTCCAGCTTCGTTTCTTCATCCGCTTCTTTGATGCGGCCTTCGCGCGTCAGCGCCAGAACGAGCAAGGAGTGGTAGTTCAGAGATTCCGGAGCGATTTGCACGGCTTCGGTCAAATGGCTCGTGGCTTCCGGATATTCCGAACACTTAAGCTCGACTGATCCCAATTCATACAGTAGAAATGCGCGAAATCGCGTGGGGCCTGGAGTCCATTGCAAGGCAATGTCGTATTCAATGATAGCATCCTGGCTACGACCCTCCTCAGCGAGCGCC
>PMOP01000486.1:0-2368 GCA_003161495.1 Acidobacteriota bacterium
CCGTAAATTTCAATCACGCGGCCGCGCGGCACGCCGCCCACGCCCAGCGCCGCGTCGATCGAAAGCGCTCCCGTGGGGATCACGCTGACGGGCACCAGCACGTCGCGGCTGCCCAGGCGCATGATGGCGCCCTTGCCGTAATCTTTTTCGATCTGCGAAATCGCGGTTTCCAGCATTTTCGTTTTGTCGTCAGTCATCGCTTCACCTCGGAGCTGAGTTGTCACGTATCGTGACTTTTGGGGACGCCGGCCTGCTTTCGGAGTCTACTACAAAGTGTCCCGCCCGGCGAAAATTCATTGCGAGGGGCAAGATACCACATGGCGAAGAAAAAGCAAATACTATTTTTGCCGCCCGGACGGCCCGGTTCCCCCGAATCCGGCGACGGCCCGCGATCACCGTCAGGAACATCAAGGAAGTGGATATTTTCCACCATTTGGATATGATTGCAAAACTTGCTCGGAGGAGGGCACATGGCGAAGGCGGCGACGGCAAAGTCAACTCGATGGGCGCTTAAGGGACGTGGCTACGAGTTCTGCAATTGCGATTTCGGATGCGGCTGCAATTTCGGCGGGTTCCCAAATTCGTCGGATGGAAGCTGCCGGGCACTCGTGGGCTTGAAAATAGAGAAAGGCTCATGCGGCAAGGTGAATCTGTCGGGCCTGAAGTGCGCGGCTATCCTCAACTGGCCGAAAGCCATCCATGAAGGCAATGGCAAATGTGTTTTCATCGTGGAGCCAACCGCGAAGGATAAGCAGATTGAAGCGCTCGCCCAGATCTTTACCGGGAAATTGGGCGGCATGCCCTGGGAACTTCTGGGACCGACCTTTGAAGTCGCGGGCCTCGTGAAGTCCAAAATATCGATCGAAGGAAAAGGGCTCAAGACCATAATCAAAGCCGAAGGCATCGCCGAGGCGCATGGCGACACGCTCAAGAACCCGGTCACCGGCGAAGAGCATCTGGTGAACGTCGACCTTCCTGCGGGATTCATCTGGAAGAAGGGTGAGTGCGGCCAGGGAACGTTCCGGGCGAATGGGGCCGGTGTGTCCATCGGGGCCGAAAAGTCCAACTGGATTTTATATAACTTCAGCTGGAAGAACTGACGGATCCCGTGGAAACAATTCTGCGGCGGGAACGGCTGATCGTCGGCGGCTGCCTGGCTGCCATGGTTGTTCTCGCCTGGCTGTATCTTCTCCATACCAAGATGACCATGCCGGATATGGCTATGCCGGGCATGGTCATGGTTGACCTGCACGAATGGGGCGCTGCCGACGTCTTTCTTCTCTTCGTGATGTGGGCTGTCATGATGGTCGCCATGATGGTGCCGTCCGCGGCGCCGATGATTCTTTCCTTTGTCACCGTAAACCAGCGCCGGCAGGCCGCGGCCCGGCCGTTTGCACCCGTAAGCATTTTTATTCTCGGATACCTGGCCGTGTGGACCGCTTTTTCCGCATTAGCCACGCTGGCCGAATGGGGATTGCACCAGGCCGCGCTCCTTTCCACAACGATGACCGCGACCAGTCCCGCGCTGAACGGCGGGCTGCTCATCGCCGCCGGCGTCTTCCAGTGGACGCCGCTCAAGCGCACCTGCCTCACGGGCTGCCGCTCGCCGCTCTCCTTTCTGATGAGCGAGTGGCGCGATGGCACAGCAGGCGCATTTCTCATGGGATTGCGGCATGGCGCATTCTGCGCAGGATGCTGTTGGTTTCTGATGGCCTTGCTGTTCGTCGCCGGTGTGATGAACCTGCTATGGGTCGCGGTGATCGCGCTCTTCGTTCTGGCCGAGAAGATTCTCCCGAAGGGAGAACTGCTCGCACGCGTCGCCGGGGTTGCGCTGGTGATCGCCGGCGCGGCCATGATAGCCCATCTTTTTTAGGATGCGAAGCCTGACCTACCTCGAGTAAATGTAAAACCCGCGCCCGCTCTTTCGACCCAGCCATCCAGCGGCAACCATTTTTCTGAGCAGCGGGCAGGCGCGATATTTTGAGTCGCCGAAACCTTCGAGGAGCACATCGAGGATGTGCACGCAGGTGTCCAGGCCGATGAAATCGGCGAGTTCCAGCGGGCCCATCGGGTGATTCATTCCGAGTTTCATGATCGCATCGACAGCTTCCGCCGTGGCGACGCCTTCCATGACGCTGAAGGCGGCTTCGTTGATCATCGGCAGCAGCACGCGATTGGAGACGAAGCCGGGCGCGTCGTTGACGGCGACGGGCTTTTTTTCGAGGCGCTCGCATAACGCCATGGTGGCATGAAAAGTTTCATCGCTCGTTTGCAGCGCGCGAATCACCTCGATGAGAACCATTACCGGCACGGGATTCATGAAGTGCATGCCGATGAAGCGTTCTGGACGGCTCGTGGCCGCGGCAAG
>PMOP01000486.1:2482-3587 GCA_003161495.1 Acidobacteriota bacterium
TGCCCTTTTTTACTTCGCGGTCCAGGTTCTTCGCGATCGTATCGCGGGCGCGAACGAGGAAACTTTCTTCCACGTCGCGCAAAATCACGTTGTAGCCGCAGCGGGCGAAGACGTGCGCGATGCCGTTGCCCATGGTTCCCGCGCCAAGCACGGCCACGGTGCGAATATTGTCGAGCGTCATTTCATCTCCAGTGATTCAGGATGACGAGGAAGTATAGGAAGTAAAGGAGGGAAAGGAAAGACCTACAGAAATGCCTAATCGGATGCCGCGCCATCCGTGATCTGGCGTGCAATCTCTCGCGCGCGCGTCAAATCTAGGGGGCGAACGCACAGCCGGGCGCGATGTCCCGGCTCATCGGGAATGCGGCTGGGGATGCCATTTTCGCGGAGCGCGCTGGCGAGGTATTCCGCCATGGACTCATCTTCGCCGGACCAGACTTCGGAGGTCGCCTCGCTCGCATCCCAATCGTAAGGCAGAGGCCTTCTTGCGTCGAGACGGTCATGCTCGTCGATCGATGCGCCGCCGGAAATTTTGGAAGCGCTTTCCTTGCTCTCTACCCAATCCAACGCGCCGTTCGCGCGTTCCAAGTCCGCGGCGTGAACTCGAATTTCAAAGCCGGGAGTCGCTTCCAGATAATATGGACGGGAAGAAAGAAAGCCGCCCGCGGGATCGTAGACCTGCGTCTGCCAGAACGGAATGCTTTCGTCGCGCAGCGCCGCCTGCAGCGCGGTGAATTTCGCGGGATCGGAACCGCGCCAGAGAATTTCCAGCGAGTCGTCAGTCATGAGATGGCATTGTACATGGGAGGCATTGTAGCTCGCCTCTTCAGAGGCGAGGGGTTTCTGCACGTTACCCAAATCCCCGCCTCTGAAGAGGCGGGCTACAGCGGCGACTCTACCGCTCGACAGCAAGCGCGACGGCATTGCCGCCGCCGAGGCACAACGCGGCAATTCCGCGATGCACGTTGCGGCGCTGCATTTCGTATAGCAGCGTCGTGAGGATCCGCGCGCCGGAAGCGCCGATGGGATGTCCGATGGCCACGGCCCCGCCATTCACGTTTACTTTCGCCGGATCGAGATGCAGCTCGCGTGTTACGGCGATCGC
>PMOP01000001.1 GCA_003161495.1 Acidobacteriota bacterium
GCCGCACACGGAAATGACTCGCGATGGCGTGAAATTATTTCCGCAGGCTCCAGCTTTTTGGCATCCGGGATGCGTAGCCGCATTCTGGACGTCGGGAAAGATTACGCCGCTGCAGCAGTAACAAATATCCCAGAGTGGCAGGTGCTACAGCTGGACATGGAGTTTGCACAAAAATATGAAGGTGCCTGAGCTCATTTGCGAGCGCGACGGTAGTGCTGGGATTCTTCCTTTCCGTCAGCTTTGCCACAACATTCGCGGCCATGAAATCGGCTATTCCCCGGCCGCTGCGGCGGCAGGGACTGTTACCCGAACAGGAATGGGGCGACGATGACGCGCGTGTCCACGGTCGAATATCTTTCTTACCTGCGCGGCCTGAATGTGAATGTGTCGGCCGAGGCGGATCGCCTGCGCATCAACGCCCCCGCGGGTGTGGTGACGCCTGAAATCCATAAAGAATTGGCGGCACGCAAAACGGAAATCATTTATTTTCTCAAAGAAGCGGCGCAGGCCAGCCGTCTGCTGCCACCACCAATCGAGCGAGCTTCACGCGCGCAGAATTTGCCGCTGTCTTTTGCGCAGATGCGATTGTGGCTGCTCGAGCAGATGGAACCCGGCACGGCTGCATACAACATCCAATCGAACTTTCTATTGAAAGGCGAACTGAATCTGCAAGTGTTCGAGCGGACGCTGAGCGAGATGGTGCGGCGCCACGAAGCCCTGCGAACATACTTTGTAACCCTGGATGGCCAGCCCGTTCAGAAAATCGCAGAACCGGAGCCATTCCATTTCTCCGTGATCGATCTGCAGGGACTTTCTGAAACCGCCTGGTTGCAAGAGGCAAAACGCCTGGCACTCCTGGACGCCAAACAGCCTTTCGATCTTCGCAAAGCTCCGCTGATCCGGGCCACCCTGCTCAGGCGCTCAGCACACGAACACGCTGTCTTGTTCAGCGTGCACCATATCGTCTTCGATGACTGGTCGCTGGGCGTCTTCCAGCATGAGTTGACCGAACTGTATGCGGCCTTTCTGCAGAATCGCCAATCGCCTTTGTCACAGCTGCCAATTCAATACGCCGATTACGCAGTGTGGCAACGAAATTGGCTGCAAGGAGAAGCGCTGCAAACGCAATTGGATTACTGGAAGGAAAAATTGAAGGGCGGCTTGCCCATTCTGGAATTGCCGGCAGATCGCCCGCGCCCAAGCGTTCAGACTCACAACGGATCGTCGGCTTCCCTGCTGCTTTCCCCGGACCTTACGGAAAAACTAAATGCGTTGAGCCGCGGCGAGGGAGTCACTCTATTCGTTACGTTAATGGCCGCCTTCCAGGTCCTGCTGCTGCGCTACACGGGGCAAGAAGACCTGCTGGTGGGAGCGCCGATTGCCAATCGCAATCGAGAAGAGATTGAGGGACTGATTGGATTCTTCGTGAACACGCTGGTCATGCGCAGCGATTTATCCGGCGATCCGACTTTTCGGGAGTTATTGAGGAGAGTGCAAGACACTGCCCTCGGCGCATACGCGCACCAGGATTTGCCGTTTGAAAAGCTGGTTCAGGAGTTGAATCCGGAACGCGATTTGAGCCGCAGTCCGATTCTGCAGGTTTTGTTTTCATTCTTGAACACGCCGACACAGCCGGTCGCTTTGCCCGGACTCGAAGTAGTTCGCGCGGCGGGGGAAGGGGGAGCGTCCAAGGTTGATTTGAGTCTGTACGCCATCGAAGTGCCCGAGGGAATTTCTTGCGCGATTGAATACAACACGGACTTGTTCAATCCCGACCGCATTCAGCGGATGCTGCAACATCTGCAGGTATTGCTCGAAGGCATGGTCCGCGATCCCGGGCAGCGCCTGTCGGAATTCGCAATCATGACGGATGAGGAGCGGCACCGGTTGCTTGTCGACTGGAATCAGACGCATGTGGATTTTGCGGATCACATTACGCTGCATGAGTTGTTCGAAGCGCAAGCGCAAAAAACGCCCGAGGCGGTGGCGGTGGAGTTTGAAGGAAACCATCTGCTGTATCGCGAATTGAACGAGCGAGCAAATCAATTGGCGCGCCATTTGAAAGGGCTTGGCGTGGGGCCGGATTCTCTGGTTGGCCTTTTTCACGAACGCTCGCTGAATATGATGGTGGCGCTGCTGGGGATTTTGAAAGCCGGCGGCGCGTACGTGCCTCTTGACCCGTCCTTTCCGGAAGAGCGCCTGAGCTACATGGTGGAAAACAGCGGGATGCGCGTGTTAATCACGCAAAGTTCCCTGGACGGGCTGCTGCCTGCGCGGCCGCAATCCGTCGTGCGGCTGGATTCGGACTGGAAAGAAATTGCCAAGCTGGATGCCGGTCGCCTGACAGAGGCGAGCGCAACGCCGAGCAACCTCGCTTACGTGCTGTACACCTCCGGATCGACCGGCAAGCCCAAGGGCGTGGAGATCGAACACGCGTCCATCGTGAATTTGCTTCTCTCCATGCAGCGCGAGCCCGGCTTCACGGAAAGCGATATCCTGCTGGCAGTTACAACGCTATCGTTTGATATTTCGGCGCTGGAACTTTATTTGCCGCTGATCAGCGGCGGGCGAGTGGTCATCGCCAGCCGCGACGACACGCACGATCCGGTGCGCTTGATGCAGCGCATGGATGAATCCCGCTGCACCGTGATGCAGGCTACGCCGACAACCTGGCGCGCGCTCATTCATGCTGGCTGGAATGTATCTGCAAACTTGAAAGTTCTCTGCGGCGGCGAATCATTTTCGCCCGACTTCGCGGGGAAACTGAAATCAAGGTGCGCGGAAATGTGGAATGTGTACGGCCCGACGGAAACGACGGTGTGGTCCACGCTTTGCAAAATCTCCTCGGTGGATGGCCCGATATCCATCGGAAAACCGATCGCCAACACGGAGGTATTCGTACTCGACGCAAAATATAATCCGCTGCCTTCGGGTGTGCCAGGAGAACTCTACATTGGCGGAGCGGGGGTGGCGCGAGGATACTTGAACCGCGCGGAGCTGACTAACGAACGATTTATCGAGAGCCCCTTTAAGCCAAATGCGCGTTTGTACCGAACGGGAGACTTGGCCCGGTGGCTGCCCAACGGACAATTGGAATGCCTTGGACGTGCGGACCATCAGGTGAAGATCCGCGGATTC